>JBBDNC010000169.1:0-3523 GCA_040877875.1 Balneolaceae bacterium
TATCACACTTTAGCCTGCATGATTCACCGCCGTGAGCCCCCGGTTTGTCTATAAGCCTTCCTCTGCAAGATGACCTACCATTTTCAGCCAGAAATTTTTGACCAATGGAAGGCGTTCTTTCCCGACCTGAACCTTGAGTTGTTCGAGGTGGGAGAGGGGGACAGTGCTGATGTGCTTTCCCCATCTTGCACTTTCAACGGAAACAAATGTATCATTGGATCCCTCTTTTTTGAAAATGATATTATTCTGATATCGATAGATCGGGTTTACCGGTTGATCGGTCCCTTGTCCCACCGCGGCACTGTATGAAAAATAGTGCAGATCTTCCCGGTCGGGATTTAAAGGGTTAAAGGTCTCCTGAATATAGGAACGGGTTAATTGTTTGACTGCACCCACCGAATCGCTTTTGGATTTTGGATACATGCTGTCGCCAAACCAGTTGAAAAAATCTCCCAGTTTCTCTTTGAACTTGTCGGGAGTATCCAGTACGAATTCGGCCAGGCTGGTTCCCCTGTGAGGAGTGGCAACCGTCGTCAGAGAAGCCACATGACGGGCCACATCGGTATGAGTCAATGCGTATCGCAAATCCAATCCGCCCATGCTGTGAGCTACCACATTGAGTTTGTCAAAATTGTGTTTTTCAACCAGGTTTTCAATTCTGTTCACCCATTGGCCGGATCGGGTTTCAATTTTGGCATAGGGGACGATATTCGGGGCGAAGGAAAGGATTCCATGCTGCCTGAGCAACATGCAGACTTCATAAAGGGGAGAAGGTTTGATAATCGAGGTAATCCCTCCGTATCCATGACACAGCAGAATCGGGTATTTTAGCAGTACAACTTCAGGCTCGGGAAATTCCTGGAGTTTCAGATTTTTAAAATACTTCGAGGATTCAATGAATTTCATGGCTAAAAACTGTTCGTAGAAGGGTTTCGTAGTTGTATGTTCTGTTCTGTAAGACTCGTAATAAATTCTTGCAATCGCCCAATGTTCGCATCATTTCCTTCTATAATCAAGATAGGAGGTTTTCTGACAGAAGATTCAGCTAATATCCGGTTTGTGATTTGTTGAATATTTACAATCTCGGAAAGCTCTTCTATGTACAACGCCTCCCCTGCATCAATAAATTCAACATTAAATTTACTCATTCGATCAGCGAGGGAAACGGGCAGATTTTCAGGGTAGGGATTTAAAAAAAGAATCGTTGCTCCTGAATCAATTTGGTGCACACGTGAAACATGACTCAGATAAGGGTTCATGGCATCCGGGTGATTGAATGAATCACCGTTGCTCTCCTGCAGAATCCAAAGGGTCCGTGGATATTTGCGCCTCACTTCTTGCAAGGACGGATAATCCTGCCGGGGGGCATCCGACCGAATGGCAACATGTATCGGTTCTCCCAGGGTGATAATCCGGTTCAGTACTTCAGGCTCCGGTGGCCGGTCAAACGCGAGAATCAACGCAGCAAAGTCACGGTAGAGAACCCTGTCAGGATCCGTCCGAAGAATCACGGACCGTACCACGGTGGATCCGTAGGTAAGGTGGACTCGGATATCACGGTCCGGAAATTGAACTTTTGAGGGGGTTTGAATGCCATAATCCCGTACCTGTTTGTCTAACTCGTAGTGCCAGCGTGTTTTTGAAAAACCGGGAGCTACATCTACAGTGTAGACCACCCGTTCGGTCAAAGAGTCGAGAAGGATCGATTGTTTTCGTACCTGGCTGAATGAAATATTAAACCGGTCGAAAGTCCGGGTAATCAATGAGTCAATCTGCTCCGTATGACGCAACTGATGATTTCCTGCCGGTTGGTATTCCAGGTAAAGAATAACAGAGATCAGGCAGGTAACGGAAAGCAGCAGAACTATCCATTTCTTATGCTTGTTCGGTTTTTTTTCTACAGTACTTTCAGTCATATAATTCTCTGCGTATGAATTTCAACTCTGAAATCAATGTGTTCTCGTATTAACTTTTTCAGTGGAATGGGTACATTGTGGTTTGAGATGTTTAGCCCGGATCGTACTTTTGGGATTCATAAAAAAATGAATTTAAGAAATGAATGAATACAATGGCATTCAGAATTAAACGCATTGAGACAAAAAGCGAGATCGACCGATTTTACGAATTGCCGTTTATAATTTATGAAAATTTCCCTGAATGGATTCCTCCATTTCGGTTTGAAATTGAAAAAATATTTAATCCGGAACAGAACCCCCTTTTTCAACATGGTGAGTGTGAGAGATTTCTGGTTTTTGAGGGTCAACACCTGGTGGGCAGGTTTGCTCTTATGACGAATGAAAAGAAAGATTCCCTTTTTGATCCGAAAATGGGCGGGATCGGTTTTCTTGAAATGACCCGTGACCAGAACCTGGCAGATGCAATCATCGATTATGCCAGATACTGGTTTCGCGAGCGAGGGTATGGAGCTTTTCGTGGACCGGTTAATTTCGGAGAAAATGACAACTTCTGGGGACTCCTGGTGGAGAACTTCAAAGAACCCCCTATTTACGGTATGTTTTATCATCCGCCGTATTACAAGGAGTTAATCGAACGGACGGGGGCGGAAAAATATGATGACCACTGGAGTTATAAACGGTTTTTTGACGACCCGCTGCCGGAACGTCTTGTTAGAATTACTGACCGAATCGAGAATCGAAAAGATGTTGAACTACGGCCCATTGATATGAAGAATATCTACCGGGATGCGGATTACATACGGCAGATTTATAACGAGGCATGGCGTGATCAGGACATTGAGGAAAGAGGCCAGGAGTTTACCGAACTGACTGAGGAGACGGTGTACAAAATGGTTCGGGATCTGAAATGGATTATGATCCCGGAAAGTGTTTTGTTGGCATTCGTTGGCGGGGAACCGGCTTCCTTTATCGTCTGTATTCCCGATTTGAATGAAATATCCGCTGAAACCGACGGACAATTGCGGTGGTGGCATTTTTTTAAACTGATCCGGCTGAAAAAACGCGCAAAACGACTGCGGACCGTCGTGTATGGGACCCTGCCTAAATATCGCAAGATGGGTCTTGAAGCCTTGACGTTTGTCCGGGGGATTCAAAAAACCCACCGGGCAGCTCCCACCCTCGATTTCCTGGAAGGGGCCTGGGTGAGCGAGAAAAACTGGCTAATGCAACGAAGCCTGGAAGCCCTCGGCTGTTTTCATCATAAGACCCACAGAACTTACCGGTGGACAGTAAACAGTGATCAGTGATCAGTGTGCCAGGGAATCAGTTTTGGCGTGATATCCACGAACACACCCCTGGCATAGCCAAGCCGGCTGACGCCTGCCTGGCTATACCTTCCCCTCTCGAGAGGGGAAAGTGCAGCCCCGACAGCGTCAGCCGTCGGGGCAAGCGCGGGGTGTGTTCGTGGAACAAGTCCCGGCGTGTGTTCGCGAAAATTGTATGAAAACCCGGGTAAAGACCCCTGTTAAACTGACAATGCTTACTTCCGCCTGCCGGCGGATGAAAAGATATGTTTGAGGATTTTCTTCGCAATAATTCGTTTCTCA
>JBBDNC010000169.1:3623-13524 GCA_040877875.1 Balneolaceae bacterium
GCCGGCGGATGAAAAGATATGTTTGAGGATTTTCTTCGCAATAATTCGTTTCTCACCTTCAAATTCTAAACGTTCCTCATTACCGAAGGCAACAATTCGATTTGAATCCGATTCGAAACCGGAATTCTCCTGATTGAGTTGATTGGCCAGGATCCAGTCCAGATTCTTCCCCTTTAATTTTTTTCGGGCATTCTTTTCAAGGTTTTCAGTCTCCATGGCAAAGCCGATTAAAATCTGATCCTTTTTTTTATTCTTTCCCAGCCATGCAAGGCTGTCCGGGGTTTGAGAGAGTTGGAGAGTAAGGCCGGAATCTTCCTTTTTGATTTTATGCTCTTCCCTGTCTATCGGCTTAAAGTCGGATACGGCGGCCGACATGATCACCACCTCCGAATCGGAATGGTTCTGAATGAGTTGAAAAAGATCGTCAGCCGACCGAAACTCAAGAGCGTTCAGGGTATCGGGGATAGGAATCGACACCGGTCCGTGGAGAAGCGTGACCTCGCCGCCGAGATCATGGGCAGCTTCAGCCATAGCAACGCCCATTTTACCGCTGCTGGGATTGGAGATATATCGCACCGGGTCGATGGCTTCACGTGTCGGGCCGGCGGTTACGAGGACTTTTTTTTTAGAAAGCGGCCCTTTTTTTCTACGGACTTCAAAGATATCTAGGGATTTCTTCAGGATATCATCCGGCTCAGGCAGGCGTCCCGTCCCTTCCAGTCCACTGGCCAGATAACCGCTTTCCGGTTCGAGAATATAAAACCCCATTTCGACAGCCAGTTCAAGGTTCCGTTCTACAGCAGGGTGGTGAATCATTTCCGCATCCATTACGGGACAGATCAAAATCGGACATCGGGCCGCAAGAGCAACGGAAGTCAGCATATTGTCAGATTGGCCGTGTACGAGTTTAGCAAGAGTATTGGCAGTACACGGAGCAATGACGAATAGGTCTGCCCAGTCACCCCACTGAATATGCTGGGTCCACGAGTGAGAAGGATCCTTGCCGGCATCGTTAAACAAATCGACGGCAACAGGATGGCGGCTGAGCGTTGAGAACGTTTCAATCCCCACGAAACGAGTTGCTGAAGAGGACATCGTTACACGTACAGAAGCTCCCGATTTTTGAAATTCCCTGAGTAGATATGCCGATTTATAGGCAGCAATGCTGCCGGTAACGCCCAGCAAAATCCGTTTGCCGGACAGCTTCATCATTCTTCCTTGTTAGGATAGCTGAAGTATATTTTATCTTCCAGCATTTCGTTCACAGAACGCTGGGTGGTATGAGGAAGTTTCTCGAATGCTCTTGAAATACGTTCCTGTTCTTCGTTAAACGTGAATTCATCTTCATCTTCAAACCCTTCGAAATACTTGAGCTTTTCATCCAGTTCCAGCTTTTCCTGGGCGGCGATTTGCCGGGCTCTTTTGGACATCACCACGATCATCTCGTACTTGTTATTCGCGGATTCACCCAGTTTTTCAATATCTAATGTTTTTACCGGCATAATAAAATGGTCTGTTTAAAAAATTCTGTATTCTGATGCTGTCAGGTACAAGTTTGTAAACCCAATCCTTTACCTGCTTACCTCTCATAGACAGGTAGCTATGAAAGTTAACCTTTATTCCCTTGACTTTCAATTAGGATTGAGAATCTTTAAGAAGTGAAAAGGGGGCATTGCAACCGTTGGCCAGGCCCATCTCACGACATTAAACAGGTCCATTTGTTCCTCTGCCAACCGGCAGACGGCATACTGCCGCCAGCCAACGGATGACTGTTCCCCTACTTGGCAGAGGCTTCCATGAAGGCCCGAACGGCTTTTTTTACCTGTTGATATGCCTGTTCGAGGTCGTCATTCACGATCACCCTGTCAAACGTATCGGAATATTCTATCTCCTTCCCGGCACGTTTCAGGCGTGTTTCCAGGGAGTCAGCAGATTCGGTTCGCCGGTTCTCAAGACGTTTTCTCAACTCTTCCATCGAGGGCGGTTTAAGAAAAATACTCAACGCTTCATCCCCGTACAGTTTTTTGATGCTCGCAGCCCCGAGTACATCGATATCGAGGAGAATGAAATAGCCCTCCCTTCGTTTTTTTTCTACGTCCGATCGAAGAGTGCCATATCGTTTCCCGTTATAAAATTCTTCCCATTCCAGGAACTCACCGTTATTGATTTTTTCCCGAAATTCACCGTCTGTCAAAAAGTAGTAATCTTTTCCGTCCGTTTCGCCCGGGCGGGGGGCACGGGTTGTTGCAGAGACTGAAAACCGGATGTTTTTGAAATCTTTGAGCAGTCGGTGTGCCATGGTGGATTTGCCGCCACCGCTTGGTGCCGCCAGGATAAGGATATTGCCTTGTTTCTTATTCAATATTCTGAACCTGCTCGCGAATCTGTTCCAGTTTTTCCTTGGCGTAGACTACCTGGTGAGCGATTTCCGAATCATTGGATTTAGATCCAATCGTATTGAGTTCACGATTGATTTCCTGGCAAAGGAAGTTTAGTCTTCGTCCCACGGAGTCACTGCTTTCCAGAGCTTCCAGGAAAAACTTGAGATGGGATTTAAGACGGACGATTTCTTCGTTGATATCCATTTTATCCGCCAACAGGGCAATTTCCAATTCGAGTCGATCCGGGTCAACCTTTTCGTCCGAAATGAGGGAATGTATCCGTTCATTCAGTTTGTCCCGGGCTTCCGGTACCCGTTTTTCCGCCAGCCTGATGATATCGAATAGAAGGTCGTTGATACCGTTGATCAGGTTGCGCAAATCTGTTTTTAACTGTCCTCCTTCCTCCTGACGCATTTTATTCACTGTTTGAATAGCCTGATCTGTAGCTTTACAGGTCAATTCCCATATCTTCTGAAGGGTGGCCGTATCTTCAGGTTTATGGATAAAGATGTCATTGAAATTCAGGATGTCACGCAGAACAATGGGTTCGATAATATTGGCTTCATCTTTAATCTCCTCCAGCATTTCACCATAACTTTTGACCAATTCCGGGCTGAAGGTGATATCCGGTTCTCCCTTTTTCGTTTTGTTCAGGTAAACGTTCAAATTTACCTTGCCCCGATGAATTTTTTCCTGAATCCGTTCTTTTAACTTTAACTCCTTGTCATAGATCTGGCTGGGCAGCTTCGCCGAGAGATCCATGTACCGGCTGTTCAGTGTCTTGATCTCGACAATGACCTGGATCCCGTTATCAGAGGCTTTGCCCCGGCCAAAGCCAGTCATAGAGTTAATCATAGAGGTTCAGTTAGATTCGCATGAATAAAATAAAATAAAAAAGGTTGTCTTCAATTGAAGCTTTTCTTTAATAATCTTTAGAAATCCAGGGATTTATCCCCGTTCGACAGGATACGATTTATGACGCTGTCCGCCAATTCCCTTGCCTGATTCGCTGTGGCGGCTTCTGCATAGACCCGTACAATCGGCTCGGTATTCGATTTCCTGAAATGAACCCAACCGGCCTCAAAATTAATCTTGACTCCATCGGTCGTATCCGTTTTTTGGGGCGGGAAGTATGTTTCAAGTTTTTCCAACAGATCGTCGGCATTCATACCGAGATCATTCAGTTGAATTTTGTCTTTGGTCATTTCATAAGAGGGAAGGGAGGAACGGTATTCAGAAGCACTGAGATCCCGTTCGGACAGCATCTGAAGGATCATAGCAATTCCAGCAAGAGCATCCCTTCCATAGTGCAAATCAGGATTAATGACTCCACCGTTGCCTTCGCCGCCGATGACAGCTCCTGTTTCCTGCATTTTTTTTACCACATTTATTTCTCCGACTGCCGAGCGGTGGCAGATTTCACCATATCGGGAAGTGATCTCCTCTGCAGCCCTGGAGGAGGAGAGGTTGGTTGCGGTCGGGCCCGGTTTTTTGTCCAGAATAAAGTCAAATGCGGAGACCTGTGTATATTCTTCCCCGAACAGTTGGCCAGTTTCATCAATCAGGGCGAGCCGGTCGGCATCCGGGTCCGTCACAATACCGAGATCACATTTTTTATTTTTAATAAAATTGCAGATTTGATCGAGATGCTGGGGGAGTGGTTCCGGGTTGTGAGGAAAAATTCCGGTCGGTTCACAATTCAATTTGTAGACTTTTACTCCAAGGGCTTCAAGTAACAGAGGCACCGCAAGTGAACCGGCCCCGTTTACAGCGTCTACAGCTACGGTAAATTCAGATTTGGCAATTTTGTTTTGATCGATGTAAGGTAATTCCAGAATGGCATGGATGTGAAAGGCGATCAATTCCTGATCTGTCGTCACATTTCCGATTTGATCATAGTCTTTGTAGGCAAATTTCCCCTTTTCTGCAAGTTCCAGCACTTCACGTCCCTGTTCCTGATCGAGAAATTCACTTTCATCATTTAAAAGTTTCAGGGCATTCCATTCTTCAGGATTGTGGCTTGCTGTAAGAATAATTCCCCCGCGTGCCTGATGCTTCAGAACTCCCATTGCCACAGTAGGAGTCGGGACGATGCCTGCCTTAATTACATCGCATCCCACACTTTGAAGGGTTGCTGAAACGATATCTTCACAAATCTGGCCGGTCACCCTGGAATCGCGTCCGACAACTACCGTGCCTCCTTTCAGCCAGGTGCCGTAGGCGGCCGTGAATGTGACAAGATTTTCCGGTGTCAAGTCGGAGCCGAATATTCCACGAATTCCTGAAACAGAGATCATTAACGACATAATAGAGGAAGCAGTTTGGCAGTTATAGGGTATATTTTTTTATTGGGGAGTCCAGGGTGTCTCCGGATAATTCGACTGACGGTTTTCATATCGTGCAAGTACAAATAGCAGATCCGAGAGCCGGTTCAGGTAGGTGATTACAAATTCAGAAATCGGTGCTGTCTGATGACAAACCACGGTTGCACGTTCCGCCCTCCGGCATACCGTTCTGGCCAGGTGAAGGACGGCCCCGCATTGAGAGCCCCCGGGAAGGATAAAGTTCTTCAATGCAGGGAGCTCTTCTTCAAGTTCGTCTATGTGAGACTCCATTTGTTGAATCTGTTGCTCGCCGATTCTGTCGACCCGGGTCCGGGTTTGAAGAGGAGTCGCAAGATCCGCCCCGACTACAAAAAGATGATGTTGCAACTCTTCGAGGATTTTTTTCACCGGATCGCATGGCTGAAGTGAAAGTGCGAAGCCGACAACCGAATTCAGTTCGTCAACCGTTCCATAGGCTTCAATGCGTTCGGAACTTTTGGATACCCGGTCTCCTCCGAAAAGGGAAGTGTTGCCGGTATCACCTTTTTTGGTATAAATTTTCATATCGTTTATTTTGCTCTGAATAGGAGAGAGGGTCTATGCATACTTGAAAGAGGGCTTTGAAAAATCACTGCGTGTTCAAAAAATGAGCGTCTTTTTGCCCAATTTCTACATTATCGGGATTTTAAAATCCTCACATATGCATAATTTGCTGTGGTTTTAATCCGCCGGTTGGCGGACAGGCTTTGAACTTGAACAAAAATCTTGGTTTTGCAAAGCCTTCTTGAAAGAAAGTAACGTTTTAAAACCGGAGGCTATCCGGATTCTTGTTTAAATTCCTCTTCATTTCCTTCTTCATCATGTCAATCGTGTTTATCTACGGGCAATAATTTCGTACGAAGAATCAAGGGGTTCGGTATGAACCAGTAAATGTTCGAAGTCTTGCAATTCCCGATGAAATGATTCCGTATTTTCAATTAAACAGGCGACCGTCAGGAGGTATCCCAAAAACCGGGAACCCCGGATTCGATAACTGGATTGATATTTTGTGGTAACGGTTTCCAGGTTGAACGTCTGATTGATAAATGGATATTCAAATTAAAAAAAAATTAACGAATACATACCCTCCAATTTAGACTTCTTCTTAATTGGAAAGGGATGAGGTTAGTATCTGGAGACTCCTTGCCTTTTACCATAAAAGGAACGAATTTCAAAACTTGATATCGGAAATCATCACAACGGTGTTTAAGGGAGTGTCTGGATTCGCAGACTCGTTACTGACAGAATAAAAATATTTAATTCATTTACTCATGCCTTCTATTATTGAAGCTGCAAGGTCGCAGGTGGGCCGGAAATTCCTGACGGGGATTACGGGCCTGTTTCTGATTTTATTTATCATTATGCATTTAGCCGGCAACCTCACTGTATTTGGTGATGCAGAGGCGATGAACCGGTATTCATTGACCCTCCATAATTTCGGTTGGCTTCTCTGGGTGGCTAGGATCGGGCTCGCCCTTACATTTATTCTACATGCATGGATAGGCTTATCCATTTGGCTGAGAAGACGAAAAGCCCGTCCGGATTCCTATTCGGTCTACAGCAGCAAGGGTGAACCGAGTAAGCAGGGGTTAAGCTCCAGAAGCATGGCGTTTACCGGGGTTGTATTATTGATCTTCCTTGTCATCCACCTCAATACGTTTGCTTTCGGTGAGACGGATTCGGTATGGATTGACGGACAACAGGCCAGCGATTTGAAAAGCCTGGTTCTTGACACATTTCAGAGTCCGTTGTATGCCTTCGGATATACTTTTGTGATGCTCCTCCTTGGAGCCCATCTTGGGCATGGCTTTTGGAGCGCATTGACTTCCCTGACAATGAAAAGAAAAAAATTATCTTCGGTCATCTATACGGTGGGAGTCATCTTTGCGATTCTCATGGCAGTCGGCTTCCTGTTTATTCCTCTTTATATTTATTTCACAGGCGGGACTGGAGCTTTGATCAGCGGGTAAACAAAACCGGTTTAACGAACGATTCCATCCATCTATACGAACCAACTTGTATTTCTGACCAGGAAGGGCAATTTCGACCTCAAAATTTTCCATAAATAAAATTAAATCGCTCTTTACAGAATCAGGAAGGCAAATTTCAATAAAGAAATATGAATTTAGATTCCAAAGTACCTTCAGGCCCTCTTGAAGAGAAGTGGGACAGACATCTGAATGAGATTAACCTGCTTTCACCGAATAATAAAAGGCAGCATACCGTCATTGTGGTCGGGACCGGGCTTGCCGGAGCTTCGGCTGCCGCAAGCCTTGCCGAATTGGGGTATAATGTTAAAAGTTTTTGTATTCAGGATTCAGCCCGCCGTGCACATAGCATTGCGGCACAGGGAGGGATCAATGCTGCAAAAAATTATCCGAACGACGGGGATAGCATTTGGAGGCTTTTCTACGATACAATCAAAGGTGGAGACTACCGGTCACGTGAAGCCAATGTGTACCGACTGGCTCAGATTTCTAATGAAATTATTGACCAGGCAGTTGCACAAGGGGTTCCTTTCGCCCGTGAATATAGCGGGTTGCTGGATAACCGGTCGTTCGGAGGCGCCCAGGTTTCGAGAACTTTTTATGCCAGGGGCCAGACCGGGCAGCAGTTACTTCTGGGAGCATATCAGGCTATGATGCGACAGGTTCATGCCGGCAGGATTGACTATCATCCCCGCCAGGAAATGCTGGATCTTGTGGTGGTAGACGGCAAGGCGAGAGGAATCGTAACCCGTGACCTGGTCAGTGGAGAATTTAAAAAATGGGCGGCAGATGCGGTAGTCCTTTGTACCGGAGGATATGGCAATGTTTTTTATCTGTCGACGAACGCGAAGAATTCGAATGTTACGGCAGCCTGGCGCTGCCATAAAAGAGGCGCGGCATTTGCCAATCCATGTTACGTACAGATTCATCCGACCTGTATCCCGGTATCGGGTGATTACCAGTCCAAACTAACCCTGATGAGTGAGAGTCTAAGAAATGACGGGCGTGTTTGGGTCCCCCGCAAGAAGAACGATGACCGTAAACCGAATGAAATCCCGGAAGAGGAACGCTATTATTACCTGGAGGAAAAATATCCGAGTTTCGGGAACCTGGTCCCCCGGGATGTCGCTTCCCGGAATGCCAAGATTGTATGTGACGAAGGCAGGGGGGTGGGTGAGACCGGCAAAGCCGTGTATCTGGATTTTCGGGATGCCATTGAACGGGACGGAAGAGAGGCCATTGAAGCCAAATATGGGAATCTTTTTGATATGTACGAAAACATTACCGGTGAGAATCCCTACCAGGTTCCGATGAGAATTTACCCGGCTGTACATTATACCATGGGGGGGCTTTGGGTGGACTATAACCTGATGAGTAATATCCCGGGACTTTTTGTAGCGGGAGAAGCGAATTTTTCGGATCACGGTGCAAACAGACTGGGAGCCAGTGCCCTGATGCAGGGGCTGGCCGACGGATACTTTGTGATTCCCTATACCCTCGGAGACTATATTTCGAATGCCGGTCTTGAAAAGGCAGACACCTCTGATGATTCATTTGAGAAGGCGGTAAACCGTTCCATGAGTCAAATAGATAAGCTGCTTGGAGTACAGGGTGATAAAACGGTGATTGAGTTTCATCGGGAGCTTGGAAAAATTATGTGGGATAAAGTCGGAATCTCCCGAAGTGAAGAAAGCCTGAAACAGGCCATTGAGGAGATCCGCTCCCTTCGCAAAGAGTTCTGGCAAAATGTCCGCGTTCCGGGTGAAGCCAATTACTATAACAAATACCTGGAGTTCGCCTGCAGGGTTGCCGATTATTTTGAACTGGCTGAATTGATGGCTGAGGATGCCCTGCAAAGAAATGAATCCTGTGGTTGCCACTTGCGCGATGAACACCAGACCGAGGAAGGAGAAGCACTGAGGAATGATGAGGATTTTTCATACGTCGCAGCATGGGAATACAAGGATGTTAACGGGAAATTGCAGGAGGAAATGCATAAAGAAGATTTGAATTTCGAATTTGTTGAACTTAAACAGCGAAGTTATAAGTAAGAATTCGCCAGCCGGATTTACCTTTTCACTTTTGCATTCTGCCTTTTGCCCGGTGTCCGGATGATGATCGTAAATATCAAAATCTAAATACGTTTACCCCAAACATATGAGCAGTGAACAAATGACAATCCATCTGAAGATCTGGCGGCAGAAACATGCGGATGCCGCCGGCCGCTTTGAAACCTATACCCTGGATCGTGTGAACGAACACATGTCTTTTCTGGAAATGCTCGATGTGTTGAACGAGGATTTGATCAAAAGCGGGAAGGATCCGGTGGAATTTGACTACGATTGCCGTGAAGGAATTTGTGGTTCCTGTAACATGGTTATAAACGGAAAAGCTCATGGCCCTAAAAAACTTACGGCTGTGTGTCAACTGCATATGAGAAATTATAGCGATGAGGATACGGTTGTGATTGAACCGGCAAGAGCCGCTGCATTTCCGGTAATTAAAGACCTTGTGGTGGATCGCAGTGCTTTTGACCGAATTATCGAAGCAGGTGGGTACGTTTCAGTAAAAACCGGTTCGGCTCCGGAAGCCAATTCGATCCCGGTCAGCCAGAAAAAGGCCAATGAAGCCTTTGACTTTGCAACCTGCATCGGGTGCGGGGCCTGTGTGGCAGCCTGCCCCAACTCTTCCGCTTCGTTGTTTACCGCTGCAAAACTTTCCCACCTGAACAGACTCCCACAGGGTGAACCCGAGAAGGAAAACCGGGTCGTGGCCATGGTTGAACAGATGGAAGAAGAAGGCTTTGGCGACTGCTCCAACTTCGCCGAGTGTGAAGCAGTGTGTCCGGTAGGGATCAGTATTTCCTCGATTGCTGAAATGCGGCGGGATTATCTCAAGGCGATTTTTGATTGACAGCCGGATAGGTTATCCTAACTCTTCAAACAGAGAGCGCAGTTTCTCCAACTTTGAAAGTGCGTCTTCTTTCTTATTCCGCTCTCTTTCCACCACGGAATCCGGTGCGTTTTCTACGAACTGATCATTCGCCAGCTTTTTCTCCACCGATTTCAAAAAGCCTTCCGTATCGGCAATTTCTTTCCGGATTCTTTCCCGTTCCTTGTCCAGGTCTATGAGTCCCTCGAGAGGAATATAAATTTCGGACCCTTCTACA
>JBBDNC010000170.1:0-13514 GCA_040877875.1 Balneolaceae bacterium
TGAGTTCGTTTTGGAAGGTTATTTAGATGGAATGGCATGTTTAACTTTATTTTTAAAACGAAACGGCTAAAGATAGTAAATGAACCCTTCTTTAGAAAGCTGACTCAATTTTTATCTTTGAACAGCTTTCTTCGGCCTTTTAAATTCCGCCGTGAATGGATATAAACAGGAATTAAAACAGGCTTCAAAATACTTCAGGTCCACTCAATACTATCTTTACCCTATATTTATCATGGTTAGTTAAAATAATTAGATTTTCCAGACTCTTTACTTTACACCCGGAAATTAAAAAATTAGTTATCTTCATAGCGATCCGTTTCAACTTTTAGAGACCGGTAATCTATTACTCATGGTGATTAAATGTCTGATCCTGTTCCGGTCTATATTCTCCAGCATGTCCGGGGTATAACGCCAATCCCAATTTTCTCCTACTGTACCGGGTGTGTTCATACGACTGTCAGAAGCCAGACCCATGAAATCCTGAAGGGGAAAAATGGCCTGATCCGCTACCGAAAGCAACCCAAGCCGTATAAACTCCCAGTTTGGCTCTGCGCCATCTGACCGAGTATATTCCCTCATACGATGTTTCTCCGCCTCAGGGGAAGTATGATACCATCCGAGGGTTGTATCGTTATCATGCGTTCCGGAATAAACTACGCTGTTCGGATGATAATTGTGTGGCAAAAAAGCGTTTCCATAATCGGAGCCAAAGGCAAATTGAAGAATCTTCATTCCCGGAAAATTAAATTGATCTCGCAATTTTTCCACATCAGCCGTGATAAGACCCAAATCTTCAGCAATAATCGGGACTTCCCCCAATTCCTTTTGTATCCGCTTAAAGAGATTTTCACCGGGAATTTTCTCCCAGGAACCCTTTTCTGCCGTTTTCTCTTTTGCTGACACTTTCCAACACGACTCAAAACCACGAAAATGATCAACCCGAATTGCATCAAATAACTCAAACATTTTATTAAACCGATCGATCCACCATGAAAATCCGTCCTTCTCCAGTTTATCCCACTTGTAGAGCGGGTTCCCCCACAACTGGCCTGTTTCGCTAAAATAATCAGGAGGGACTCCTGCCACAAATTGACGATTCCCCTGCTCATCAATTTCAAAATATTGTGGATTCGCCCAAACGTCCGCACTGTTGTGACTGACAAAAATCGGAATATCCCCGATCACCCGTACATTTTTAGAATGAGCGTAATCCCTCAAATCCGCCCACTGATTATGAAATTCATACTGCATCCAGATTTGACGTTGTATTTCCTTTTTATGGGATTGGCGGGCATTTTTCAATACAGATTTCTTACGTTTCACCCAGCCCTCTTCCCATTCATTCCATGGCCGGAAATTTTCTTCGATTGAATGGACTCTGAATAGTACGTAATCGGGAAGCCAATTATCATTTTCAGCCTGAAATTTTTCAAGCTCCGGATCCGGGTTTTCAAAAAAACGATCTGCTGCTTTAACCAGCAAATCTTTTTTAACACGAAATACTTCGTCAAACTCGATAGAGGTTGTCAAAGGAAGCCGGGCCTCGGCCGCTTCCTGTTGAGTAATTAGCCCCTTTCCCACCAGTTTATCCGGGCTGATCAAATACGGATTGCCAGCAAATGCCGAGAAACTTGCGTAGGGAGAATTCCCGTGTCCCACCGGCGCCAGGGGCAATACCTGCCAGATGGATTGGCCGGTGTCCGCCAAAAAATCAATAAATGTTTCAGCTTCGTAACCCAGGTCTCCCAACCCATAGGGAGAAGGAAAGGAAGTGGGATGTACAAGCGAACCACAGGATCTGGGAAATCTCATTATTCTCGTTTATGGATTACTCGTTGTCTTTCCGAAAGCTGGTATCTGTTTGACATGGAATTTGTTTTCAAGACTCTTTATTCATCTCCTCACACCATCTCCGGGGGCCCGGCCACGGTGAATAATTTTCTATTATTCACCTCTCAAAAGTCCGGTTTCAATATCATACCGGCAAGAGGAGGAACGGTAACCGAAATATTGAATGGCTGATTGTGCCATGTACCTTTATGAGCTTCGACACTTTTCATGCCGGTATTGCTCCCCTTGTAAAATTCCGAATCGCTATTCAGAATAACCTTATAGGAACCGGATTTCAGAACTCCGAACCGGTATTCGTGATGAACAGAAGGTGTAAAGTTATAAATACAGATCAAAAAATCATCCGGGTTCTCTGCGCGTCGAATAAATGAAAGGATACTGTTATCCGCATCACTGGCATCAATCCATTGAAATCCTTCCTGTCTGGTATCCGCTTCATACAGCGCCGGCTCATCCCGATAGATCTTATTCAGATCCCGGATTAACTGCTGGACTCCCCTGTGCGTATCCCACTGAAGTAAATGCCAATCGATCGAATGTTTCTCCGACCATTCACCCCACTGTGCAAACTCTCCGCCCATAAACAACAGTTTTTTACCCGGATGGCCATACATATACGTGTATAAAAGCCGGAGATTCGCAAATTTTTGCCAGTCATCGCCGGGCATTTTGGCAATCAGGGATTGCTTCTGATGAACCACTTCATCGTGCGACAGGGGCAGGATAAATTTCTCCGTATAGGCATAAATCATTGAAAATGTCAATTCATCCTGGTGATACTTTCGATAGATCGGATCTTTGCTGACATACTCCAGCGTATCATTCATCCATCCCATATTCCATTTATAATCGAATCCGAGTCCGCCTTCGCTGATCGATGCAGAAACTCCCTGCCATGAAGTTGATTCTTCCGCCATGGTCAAAAAACCGGGATAGTATTGATGTACGACTTCATTGAACCGCCTTAAAAAAGCAATGGCTTCGAGATTTTCCCTGCCCCCATACCGGTTGGACACCCAGTCGCCATCCTCCCGTGAGTAATCCAGATAAAGCATCGAGGCAACGGCATCCACCCGGATCCCGTCTATATGATACTCATCAATCCAGTAAACGGCATTTGAAATCAGGAAGTTAAGGACTTCCGTCCTGCCAAAATTAAAAATGAGAGTTCCCCAGTCCCGGTGCTCTCCCTGGCGGGGATCCATATGTTCATAGAGTGCCGAGCCGTCATACAGGCGAAGGCCGTGATCATCCTTGGTAAAGTGTGCCGGTACCCAGTCAAGCAAGACTCCAATCCCGGCCTCGTGGCAAATGTCGATGAAATATTTAAAGTCATCCGGATCGCCAAATCTGCTGGTAGGGGCAAAATAACCTGTAATCTGATATCCCCAGGAAGGATCGTAGGGGTGTTCGGCTATCGGCATCAGCTCGACATGAGTATACCCCATCTCCTGAAGGTAAGGAACCAGTTCATCCGCCAGCTCGCGATAGTTGAGAAATCCGGGTTCTTCACGGGGTTTTCTTTTCCAGGATCCGGGATGAATTTCATAAATTGAGAGAGGCTTGTTTAAGGCCTGTACCGCCTGACGATTTTGCAGCCACTTCTCATCTCCCCATCGATAGTTACTGCTCCAAACCCGGGAAGCGGTTGCCGGCCTTACTTCAGTATGAAAAGCGTAGGGGTCTGCCTTTTTCAGGGGCGATTCCAGATTATCTGATTGAATTTCATATTTATACGGATCTCCGGAGGATACATGGGGGATAAAAATCTCCCAGAGGCCCTGCGCCGGATGGTTTCGCATACCATGTACCCTGCCATCCCAATTATTAAAGGACCCGATAACACTTACGCGAAATGCATTCGGCGCAACGACTACAAAATGAGTTCCCGTGACCCCTTCAACCTCCCGCAGATGTGCACCCATAAATTGATAAGCCCGGTGGTGATTTCCCTCACCCCAGAGCTGTAAATCAAATTCACTCAGCAAAGTGCCAAACTGATAGGCATCCGTAATCGTGTATGAATCCCCTTCAAAAGGATGGACCTGTAGCTGGTACGAAAATCGATACTTCCTTCGTGGAAAGACAACTTCAAACAACCCTTCATCGGAAATACGGTGAAGCTCTCTGTTTTTACCCGTATCGGGAATAACCGTTAACTTCCCGGCGTCCGGCCGAAACGCACGGAGCACCCATTTCTTTTTATCCTCAATCATCGTCTCATGCAATCCCAACACTGAAAACGGATCTCCGTGAGAGCCATTGGATATTGCAGTGATTTCTTCGATTTTTAATGTAGGAGAATGTGCCAATTCATTGTTCTTAATTTAAAGGAGTCAACTCAACTTCTTTTCACGGGGACAACGTAACATTCCTTAAAACACAAAGGAAGTGGGTTCTATACCCGAAGAATTAAATGAATACAAACCCGATTCTCGCATCAGAATGTTATATTTCAGAACGTCACCCGGATAAAAATATAATTTCATGTTGAATCTGAAATCGTAAAACGGTTACCGGCTTTGATTCTCTTATATTATTCAATGTGAAAACTGCATTCGAAAGATAAAAATTTTAAACGTTAATATATCCATCTAAAAAGTGGGTTCAGTCTCGTATTGGTTCCGATGATAAATCAGCAGGCATTTTTGATAAACTGGCACCGGTAACGGTACAAGGTTCAGCCGTGAAAAACCCGGCCGGAGAGTTTCTGTTTTGCATTTTCCCGGCGAAAACATCATTAAACCGGCGAGGGCTCAGGCTTTCACAACATTTGAACAAGACTTTCTCAATGACCTGATTTCGAACGATTTGCACATATTTCAATGAATCCGATTCAATTCATATCAAGAAGATATCTTTTTTCAGGGAAACAAGTCTCGCTGATCTCGATTCTTACGTTTGTAAGTATCACCGGCGTTACCATCGGAACGGCACTTTTAATCGTTGTTTTGTCCGTCTTCAACGGGTTTTACGATGTGATCCGGGGGTTTTTACTGGCATACGATCCTGACATTCGGATTGAATCAACTCTTGGACAAACCTTTGGCTACGACAGTGAATTGGTTCAACGAATTGAATCGTTCCCCGAGGTTACAGCTATGACTCCCTATGTAGAGGGAAAAAGCATGCTCGTCCTCAAGGGCGAGCGAAATGAAGTCGTTACCGTTCGTGGCATCGACCGGAATACATTCCTGCAGATCAATAACCTGGAGGATAACATACGTGCCGGGATGTTTGAGTTTACCGTTCAGGAGCAGCGACCCGGCCTCGTCCTCAGTGACCAGTTAAAAAACAGGTACAGGCTTAATCTGAATGACGAAGTTGCCCTCCTCAGCGCCTCGGGTATGCGACGAGCCCTTACTCAATTCTCAGCTCCCCGCAACATCCGTTTCAGCCTCCGTGGCAGCTACTCGATGCAGCAGATTATGGATACCGACATTGTTTATGTCGATTTGATGGCAGCTCAGCGATTATTCAATTCCCGGAACAAAATCACCGGATTTGACCTTAAACTGGTGGAGACCGACCGTGCAGAAGCCGTCAAAACAAAACTACAATCAGAATTGGGCCCGGATTTTCAGGTCTCTACCTGGTATGATTTGCAAAAGCCCCTATATGATGTCATGTATCTTGAAAAATGGGGCTCTTATTTGATTTTAATGATTATTGTTCTGGTAGCCGTCTTAAATATCATTGGATCTCTTACCATGATCGTCATTCAAAAACAGCGGGATATTGGGATCCTTATCTCAATGGGAATGACTTCGGCCTCTATTAAAAAGATCTTTCGAAGCCAGGGACTTTATATCGGCCTGATCGGCTGCGGGCTTGGTGGAGTTCTCGGACTCGGATTGAGCTGGTTGCAAATGGAATACGGACTGATTCGACTCTCCTCTGCTTTTATCATCGATGCTTACCCGGTGTCTATCAATCCTGTTGATGTGGGTATTATCCTTGCGGGTAGTATGATGCTCTGTATTGCAGCGAGTTGGTATCCGGCCCTTCGGGCTTCCCATATTCAACCCGCAGAAGCCATACGATACGAATGAAGAAAAACACAAGGGACAACAAGTGAATCGATACAGCTCATCCATTCCAAAAACGGAATTAAATCGATTCAGGTTCTTTCGGCCGTCCAATCCAATACACCTTTTACCCGGTTCCCTTTCTCTCTGATGTTTACTGTCCGCCATAAGCCGGGTGTCAATGCCTTGCAGACTCAACTCACCGCGAGGAAATGGTTTCAGGCCTATCAGGGTTCATCGTACGTATCCGGCAGGTCGTTTTCATAGAGAATAATATCCCCGCTCCGGGCATAATCTCTGACCAAATCATTCGCTTCAAATAAAGACTTGACTACCCGGATATTATCGTTGATCCGGCCGCTTTCACGTATTCCTTCCAGGATCGGCTTCGTCTGCTCAGGTCCCACCAAAATGACAAGATCCAGTCCGGCCTCGGCGAGATATCGTCCGAAATTACGATTTTCTTCCTCCTGAGCCTCTCCCAGTTCTACCATCCCGGGGGTGATCATGATATGCCGGCCACTCTTAAACGAACAGAGTATATCCACAGCATTTCTCGCTCCGACCGGATTGGAATTAAAGGCATCGTCAATGACATAAAGATCTCCTTCTTTTTTCAATTCCAGCCTGTGACGTACCGGCTCGATCTTTTTAGCAGCCAGTGCAAGGGTAGCTGGACGAATCCCAAACGTGTGGGCTACCCCTGCCGCCAAAAGAAAATTTTGTACATTGTGAGCACCTAAAAGTTTCATCTGTATCTCTTGCTCCGCCGGCCTGCTTGTAGGTTCACTTTCCCAAAGCATGATAAAACGGGTCCCTTGTTCACCAATCTCTACATTCCGGGCGCGGATGGAGCCGGTATTGAGCCCCGTTTGAATCACTTGAACATCCTCTCTCAAATCAGCCATTTGCCTGACCCGTTCGTCATCACTGTTAAGAATTAACGCCCCCCCAGGGTTCAATTCTCTGGCAAGTGTGGATTTTTCCCGGGCAATGGAATCGATGGATCCGAATGTTTCAAGATGAGCCTTTCCCACATTGGTAATAACTGCGACGTCCGGCCTGGCAATTTCGCATAATTCTCTAATATTTCCGGGATATCTAGCCCCCATTTCCAGCACCAAAACCTGGTGGTGAGCTTCCAGGTCGTCGTTTATCACTTTACAAATCCCCATGGGAGTATTATAACTTCCAGGTGTCACGCACACCTTGTAGCGTTCATTTAGCAAGTCATGAATCATAAATTTGGTACTGGTCTTTCCATAACTTCCTGTAACCGCTACGATCTTAAGATCCTGCAATTTTGCCAATTTTGATCTTGCCTTCTTCTTAAATCCCTCATGAATACGCTTCTCGACCGGCTTCATTAAACCGGCTGATATCAGAAGTAATAAGGGGGACATCAGATCCACAAGGACCATTCCGAAAAACAGAAAGTAGGGATCGGCCATCAGGACAGGCAGGCCGAATTCACGAATCGAAATAGTACTGTTCAGCAATCTGCCGGTAAAAGCAAGATCCAAAATTACGATCAGGGGCAGCAGAATCAGAACTGTCTGGGCGATGGTTAACCGAATCATGCGGGGTGTAAATCGAAGAGGCTTTTTTTCCTTTTCCGGGCTAAATCTTGAAACCGATCCGAACCAGAAAAAAACAAACACACTGAGAACAATAGCTGCAGCAGTCACCGTCATCCTCTCTGACATCAGGTAAAGCAAGGCTACAAGAACTACGTTGATCATAACATGCTCCGGGGTAATGACCCTGGAGAAAAAATGACGGGAAGCCCATTCCAGAAATTCATGGCTTTTGTAACCGAACAACTGAAACATGTGTAAAAAATACCGAAGCCGGTACCCCCCATACCTCAATAAAATACCAATAGAAACCAGTAATAAGACATTTAAAATTGTATAGTAACTATTCAATACAGATCCTCTGTTGGATTCAAAAGGTATATTTTTAACCCGTTCAATTTTTATTTCATTTACCGGCAAACATTTTAATAAGAAAAAGCAATTCCGTTCAAAAAAACTTCAGATCCCATTTTATTCAGGAAAGCAGATACAGATCCTTACGTTCCCGAATAATAAACATTGTCATCCGATGATTTAAATCCTTTGCCAGTGAACAGATTCGTACAATTCATATCTATCACACGCATCTTTACGCATTAGAAACCGGAGTATTTGTCCTGCCTTTAATTTGTTCGTTCACCTGCATCAATTATATTTACATTCAGGATAAAAAAATAGAAATCGGAAAATAACAGCTCGAAAAAGATATGAAATTAATTATCCCAATGGCAGGCAGGGGAACACGAGTAAGGCCTCATTCCCATACAACTCCGAAACCCTTGCTTCCGGTAGCGGGGACCATGATTGTTGAACGGATTGTGGAGACCTTTTCACGGACTCTGGATCGAACCATTGATGAGATTGTTTTCATATTGGGACCGGATTTCGGACGCGAGATCAGGATGAGGCTTTCTGATATGAGCGAGCGTCATCAGGCAAAAGCTACGTTTCGCGTTCAGGAGGTTGCCCTTGGAACGGCTCATGCCGTTTACAGCGCGGATAAAGATCTTGCCGGTGAAGTGATCATTGTTTTCGCCGACACGATTTTCGATTCCTACGAAAAAGTTTCGGTCGAGGGAGCGGACAGTGCCATCTGGCTGAAAGAAGTGGAAGACCCTTCACGATTCGGAGTGGCCGTACATGACGGGGATATCATAACCGATTTTGTTGAAAAACCTTCCAAGCCTATCTCCAAACTGGCCATCATAGGAGTTTATTATTTCAAGGAGGCCGAACATTTGAAAAATGAAATCCGGTATTTGCTGGACCATAATATAAAAGGGCACGGGGATGAATTTCAGCTTACCGATGCACTGGCCCGTTTGCTTAAAGATGGAAAAACATTTAAAAAGGCAACGGTAGATGAATGGCTTGACTGTGGCACAATACCCGCCTGGCTGGATACAACGGGGCAGATTCTTGAGAAAGAACAGCATAAATTCAACCCGGACAATTACCCGGATTCGACGCTTCATCCTCCGTTATATATCGGCGACAATGTTGAGATTTCTAATAGCGAGATAGGCCCGAATGTCAGTATCGAATCCGGCACAAAGATCAAGGACAGTACTATTTCTCACTCTATCATTCAGCACAATGCCGATATAACAGATTGTAACCTGAAGGATTCAACGGTTGGCAATCATGTTGAAATCAAAGGGCAGAAGGGCATTGTGCATCTGGGAGATCATTCGATTGCAAAACCGGCGGAATAGATTTGGTTCATTGATACCGGGCTTGAGAACCGTGAACATTTTTTCCAGGCACGAAGAACAGATTATACAAAATCATCCAGGTTTCTTCCTTTGTTGGCACCCCGGAGTATATCATGAGACTCTTGATGAGTCTTTTCAGGTTCAAGGTGGAGGGTCACTACGGCATCCGCTTTCAGTGAATCAATCAATTTTCGTTCCAGACGGGTCGCTTCATCATGAGCTTTTTTCAGTTTAATCTCATCATCAAAAACCAGATGCAACTCCACCCATGTTGTTTTACCGGACGACCGATGCCTCAGATGATGCCAACTGTGAATCGCATCCGGTAATTCATCATCAAGAATCTTTCTGATTGCACGGTCCACTTTCGGGTCGCGGGTATCCATGATTCCCTCAATTGAATACCGAATCAGTTTTACAGCTTCAAACATGATATATGCTGCAATCGCCAGACTCACGACCGTATCCAGATAGAGCCATCCCGAAAATTGAATCATCAACAATGTCAATACAACCCCTCCACTCGTCCAGACATCTGTCAGTACATGCTTGCCGTTGCTTATGGCAATCATGTTGTTTTCCTGTCTTCCAACCTTCAATACGTACAGGCCCAAAACCAGGTTGATGACAGCCGCTCCGGCCATCAGATAGATTCCGGTTACAATCCGTTCAATTTCTATTCCGGTCAAAAAATGATGAATTGCATGGAACACGATTGATAAACCTGCCAGTATAATGACAGTCCCTTCTACACCGACTGACAAATATTCTATTCGCTCATGACCGTACAGATGTTTATTATCCGCCGGTTTTTGACTTACATAATACCCATATACTACAAACGCTACGGCAAACAGATGTACGACGGATTCCAGCGCATCGGAAAGAGCTGTTGTAGCACCGGTCAAAATAAAACCTGTCATCTTGATTGCCAGTGTTATAAAGGAGACGGCAAAACTAAGAAGCAGGGCTTGCTGAATACGATCGACTTTCATATACGAATAGAATTTAGGTGATAGGTGATAGAACGTTTTATCTAATGTGGTATACTGGTCAATGACATGATACCAATCATGTTCACTTAAAACGTCTCTGTGCAACATCAACGTACTAACACCTGTCACCTAATATCTAACATCTATCACCTGATAAAAACAAATACTGAAAGCCAATTCAAATGTTTTTATTTTTCAACAAATTGAAAAAAGAAAAATTTTGAAAGATATCTCTCAACAACACCAATTCATTTTCAAACAAATAGGAGAGGCTGCGGCTTCGATCGAACAGGAAGTTTATGTGATCGGAGGATATGTGCGGGACTATTACCTGGGCAGGCTGGAGTCGAATGGCGTAATCGACATTGATTTTGTAACGGTCGGATCAGGTGTAAAACTAGCCAAAAAGGTTGCAAAAAAATTAGAAAAAAGTCAGTTATCCGTCTTTAAACAATTTGGTACAGCCCAAATAAAATATGAAGATCTGGATCTGGAATTTGTTGGTGCCCGTAAAGAGAGTTATCGCAGAAATTCAAGAAAACCGGTTGTAGAGAATGGCACCCTTGAAGACGACCAACTCCGGCGCGACTTGACCATTAATGCTCTCTCCTGGTCATTAAATCCGGACACATACGGGTTGCTCATTGATCCGTTTAAAGGAATACAGGATCTGAAAAAGAAAATTATCCGCACTCCCATCGACCCTTACCAGACCTTTGATGATGACCCTCTTCGCATGATGCGGGCTGTACGGTTCGCCACGCAACTACAGTTTACGATTGAAGAAAAATCGTTTCATGCCATATCGAAGATGGCCCCCCGGCTTGAAATTATTTCCAAAGAGAGAATCCTCGAGGAACTTAATAAAATAATTATGAGCCAAAGACCCTCCCTCGGGTTTGAATTATTGATGAAAACCGGGCTCCTGGAACAGTTTTTATCCGAATTAGTGAAGTTAAAGGGAGTGGACGAAGTAAAGGGAATCCGGCATAAAGATAATTTCTGGCATACCCTCAAAGTTCTTGATAATACCGCAGAAATGTCTGACAACCTGTGGCTGCGCTGGGCTGCCATTTTACATGACATTGCAAAACCGCCCACCAAACGATTTGTTAAAGGAGTCGGATGGACGTTTCACGGACATGATGCTTTGGGAGCCAAATGGGTGCCGAAAATCTTTCGACGGTTGGGCCTGCCGATGGACGATAGGATGAAGTATGTACAAAAACTGGTCAGACTCCATCTACGCCCCATCGCCCTGGCCTCGGAAGAAGTCACAGACAGTGCCATACGGCGGCTGATCTATGAAGCAGGCGACGATATCGACGACCTGATGACTCTATGCCGGGCAGACATCACCAGTAAAAACGAAGCTAAGGTTCAACAATATCTAAGTAATTTCGACGGAGTTGAGAAAAAAATTGCCGATGTAGAGAAAAAAGACCGCATCCGTAAATGGAAAAATCCGGTCAGCGGAGATGAAATCATGGATGCCTTGCAAATTAAACCTGGACCTGTTGTCGGAGAGATCAAGGATGCCATCCGGGACGCCATTCTGGATGGAATTATCCCCAATGAACACGAGGAAGCGTATAACTACATGTTGAAAATAGCCGATGAGTTTCTAAATAAAAGCGAGCAATCTGATACCCGGAAGAAACAAAAATAAAACGGATATCAGATGGTTTTTAAATTCTCAAATTCAGGGATTTCCAACGACCTGAACCACAACCTGTCTTTTTCGGGGACGGTTATCATGATTGATGACAATGATTTGTTGCCATGTGCCCAAAATGCACTTTCCATCACGAATTGGAACCGTAATACCGGGCCCCATAAATGTAGCCCGAATATGTGAAAACCCGTTATCATCCCCCCAGGTTTCCGAATGGTGAGATCTCATTGAACTGGAAGCAAACTCTTCGAGTTTTTCCTGTATATCTTTGACCAAAGCCGGCTCAAACTCCGTCGTTGAAATCGAAGCGGTAGATCCGACTGCAAAAATATGACAAAATCCTTCCCGAATGCCAGACTCCTTCACAATTGTTTCAGTCTGCGGCGTTACATTATGGATGTCCGAATATCCTTCGCTGTCCAGGTAAATGTCCTTTGTGTTAATTTTCATACAATGAATCCTCTTTTGATTAAATGATTGATTGAGAAAGTTATGATGTTACTCAAATGACATCAGGTTCCTGTTATTGAATGTAAAGTGGCTTTCGCAACAACCTGATGAGGTGCTTGGCAGTTGAAAATACTGCATCCAACCAATTTAATCGATCATCTATCGGACCGGTTTGCACGAGGGGTCTCCATACACATGGGATTCAAGTTGATTTTGAACCGTCCCGTCCCAAACTGGGGGTATTTATCAAGGAGGTGGGAAGGAATATGCCGGGTCTGACCGGTTAGCTTTTGTCGGTTATCATGAAACCCTGGAGATTCCTGTTCCCGGTTATTGTCATTTATTTAATCTGTAAACTGCGTGAAACAGAGATGTAATCATTGATTGCCCGGAATTTCCCGAACATTCTCCCGTATCCCTTTTCCTATCATATAGCAGTATAGCCAAACCGGAATGTCCGCTCCGGCTTTTCAAAGAAACCAGCTTATTATCAGAATAACTATCAGCCCTACTACCCCGATAATGGTCTCCATGATGGTCCAGGATTGAAGAGTCTGTTTTTCAGTCATCCCCATAAATTCTTTTACAAGCCAGAAACCGGAGTCGTTAACATGGGACAGAACCGTTGCCCCGGATGCGATGGCAATGGTTATGGCTCCGACCATTGGGGCCGAGAAACTTGCCGCTTCCACAACCGGTGCAATAAGTCCGGCGCTGGTCACCATTGCCACCGTTGCAGACCCCTGGGAAACCCGAATCGTCATCGCAACCAGAAAGGCAAACAAGACGACCGGCAGATTCGTAGCAGACATCATGTCAACCAACACATCTCCAACTCCTGCAGCTACCAGGACCTTCCCAAACACCCCTCCGGCACCTGTCAACAGGATAATCATTCCGACCGGCTCCATGGAACGGGTCGCCACACGTTGAACTTCCTCTCTCGTAAACCCGAGACGCGTACCCAAAAAATAGAAAGCCAACAAAATGGCAAAAATCAGTGCAGAAAACGGATGGCCGATGAACGACATCCACTGGCTCAACAACTGATCTTCTGACAGCCACACGTTTGAGGCGGTATTCATAAGAATTAAAACAAGAGGGACGATAATAATCGTGACCGCGATACCGAATCCGGGCTTCCGCCTTTCCTGTCCCTCTTTCGGCTCCGGGGCATTGGAAACCATGTGTTCCGGTACACCGATATCTATCCGCTTGCCGAT
>JBBDNC010000171.1:0-13324 GCA_040877875.1 Balneolaceae bacterium
AAAACAAGCCCGTTCGCCGAAAGGTGAAACGGGCTTGTTTTATAAAACCCCTGTGGGAACGAAGGCGACTTTGTTGTATCAGACGCCAAGTCTTCCAGGTTACTCGCCTGGGGACAGAGGCGGAACGTACAGGTCGCATCCCGAAACATATCGAAGAGGAGAAGGGCCAGGATCATGAAGCCGCTGCGGCCCCGCATCCCTTAGATTTAAAGAAGGCTTTGCAAAACCCGGTCTTTTGCCCAATCTTTGCGTTATCGAAATTTTAAAATCCTCACATATAGCTAATATGCTGTGGTTTTAAAATCCCTCTGGCTTTGAACTTGAACAAAAATCTTGGTTTTGCAAAGCCTTCTTAAAAAATTAGCTTAAAAATTCTGATGATATTTTTGTATTATGTAACTATTAAAATGAGTAAAATCAACAAGTAGGTATACACGTGAGTTTGCAATTATTCCAATCCATTCAGGTAGGAGAAGACTTCAGGACTTTTCTTTCTACCTATAAAAATAAACTGGAAAGCCTGTTTACGGAACGCAATGAAGAAAATGAACTTGCGTCTCAGCGAGGCCTCCCTCCTTATGTCCTGAGGCAAATTCTGGAGTGCAATCCGCTTTCAACATTTATTCCCGAGGATTACGGGGGCAGGGGGGCGAAGACTTACGAAGCCCTCTCAATGCTGGAAACCACCTCCTATCAGTCCCTTCCCCTCTCTTTGATGATGGGGATTAACGGAGCTCTCTTTCTTCAACCCCTTGGAAACTACGCGGAAGAGGACGTTAAAAAAACTGTTTTCAAACGCTTCCTGGATAAAAAGAATATGGGCGGGTTGATGATTACCGAACCTGATTTCGGATCCGACGCCCTGAAGATGCAAACTGCTTTTACTCAAAAAGGCCAATTTTATCATGTGTCGGGAACCAAGCATTGGGCAGGCCTGACAGGCTGGGCGGACTATTGGTTGATTACCGCTCGTGAAATGGATGAAAAGGGCGAATTGGGAAGGGATATTGGATTTTTTATTCATGAAACCAATCGGGGTGGAATTGAAGTACAGGAATATTATAAAAATCTCGGTTTACACATGTTGCCTTACGGACGCAACAAGATAGATATCAAAGTTCCCATAAGTTATCGCCTGCAACCGAAAAGTACCGGTGTAAAAATGATGCTGGACACCTTACACCGAAGCCGGTTGCAATTTCCGGGGATGGGAACCGGTTACCTTAAACGCCTGTTGGACGAGGCTCTGCAACATTGCAGAGACAGATTTGTGGGAGGCATGAGCCTGATTAACTATGACCAGGTCAGAGAGCGCCTGGCACAGATGCAATCCTATTTTACGGTGAGTTCAGCCATGAGTTACTTTACAAGCCGTGAGGTGCCGCTCGATCAGGATACCTCCCGGATGGACCTGACAGCCAATTCTATCAAATCCGTAACGACCGACTATATGCACTCTGCAGCCCAATCCTTCATGCAACTGGTCGGTGCCAAAGGGTACAAACTGGATCATATCGCCGGACGCTCACTCGTCGATAGCCGGCCTTTTCAAATCTTTGAGGGGTCAAACGATATTCTCTATCAACAGATTACAGAATCTGTTATCAAGATGATGAAGAAGATGAAAGTTCGGAATCTCTACGAATTTTTGAATGATTATAAAATGACAGAGCACGCAGCAGACTATTTCAAGGAACTGCTAAACTTTGAGATTGATTACCAGATGGCTCAGCGTAAGATGGTTCAGATGGGACGGGCCATCAGCCGGATCGTTTCTCTGGAAATGACACTTAGATTAGGTGAGAGTGGCTTTAACAGTGAAATGATTTCGAATAGTGTAAAAGTCCTGCAAAATGAAGTGAATGTGTTGGTCTCTGCATTTTCAGGTGTAGAACAAGCCGAAGTTCTGGAAAATTATACAGACGACAGTTCCTGGCTGAAATTTCTTCCCTCTCCTACTTCAGACTAAATAAGGAAACCGAGAGATTCCCGTATGAAACATGTAGTTGTCCTGAGCGGAGCAGGTATGAGCGCCGACAGCGGGCTTGCCACTTTTCGGGATTCCGGCGGATTGTGGGAAGGCTATGATATCCATGAAGTTGCTTCAATCGAAGGCTGGAGGCGTGACCCTGAACATGTACTTGATTTCTATAACAAAAGACGCAGGCAGGCCTTCGAAGCCGAACCTAATGCCGGCCATCGTACTTTAGCCGAGCTGGAGAAAAATTTTAAAGTAACGATCATCACCCAAAACGTGGATGATCTGCATGAAAGGGCCGGATCCTCTAATGTTCTTCACCTGCATGGAGAGTTGCGAAAAGCACGAAGTGAAAAAAACCGAAATCTTGTTTATGACATCGGGGCAGATCCAATCAAATTGGGGGATACTGCCGATGACGGCGCACAGCTTCGACCTCATATCGTATGGTTCGGCGAACGAGTGCCCATGATTGAAAAGTCTGCTGAGATTGTACAAGAGGCTGATATCATGATTGTGATTGGAACATCCCTGGTGGTCTATCCCGCCGCCGGTCTTGTGGATTATGGCCCAAATGGAATTCCAAAATATATAGTAGATCCCTCTACTCCCGAACTGAACAGTTTTAGCGAATGGGAACACATCAAGGCAACCGCTGCAAAGGGGACCCCCGTATTGAAAGACAAAATTTTGAATCAACTTAAATAATTTTATGACAGATAAGAAGGCAACTGAAGAGGAAAAGGAAGCTTTGGAAAAATACCTTCTACAATTTCTGAATATTGAAAAAAGATTTCCCCTGCTTCCGGGGATCCGGAACCGGGAGGCCATGGCAGGTTTATTGGGACTGGATCCGGATGAGTTGGACCGGCTTCGAAATCTCTATAAGGAAAATGCCCGGCAAGCTGCCCTGGAACTTTTAAATGAGGATGAGATTACAGACCGGATGGACCAACTTCCATTTCAGCCCGATGATACCCTTGTAGCTCTCGGTGATTCAATGACCGATGACCTTCAGGGCTGGTTTACGGTTTTTACCCATATGCTTGAATTAACTGTCCCTGAAGCCAATTTTACTTTTATTAATAGTGGTGTCTCCTATAATACTACTTCAGAAGCTCTTCGCCGACTGCATACGGATGTGCTTGCACATGAGCCGGATTGGGTGATTGTGGCGTTAGGTACATTTGACGCGATGCGTCTGCACATTGCCCCGGACAGAACCCTGTTGCCTCTTTCCGAAACCTGGGAGAACCTGAATACGATAATGAGCGCTATAAATCAGGTGACGGAGAACCCGGTAATATGGGTGACACCTCCCCCTGTTATTCCCGGTTTACTGGATGAAATGGAACTCTTTGATTTTGAAATCCGGCAAGCGGATGTGGATCAAATCAGGGAAATTTTGATGGGGAAAGCAGGATATATCGTGGATCCACTCGGTCACAGAATGGGGGATCCCCCCGAAGCCTGGTATTACCTGAGTGATGGAATGAATCCTTCTTTGAGCGGACATACCCAGACCGTTCGTGAATTACTTAAAAGTCTCGCTACCCGTCACGCCCAACAGGGCGCGGATATTGAATTCTCTGAGGATGAGTAACAGGCAAAGGATTTATGGAAAGTTTATTGGCTTGAATACACACAGGTGTATGTAATGAAGCCGGCTACGTGGTTCTCTGGATTGAACCCAATGAACCATCCGGATTCATCATAAATCCATTGTGAATGAAATCACTCCCACAGCCGGGTGGAAGTTCGTATGGACAGTCCCGTTTGAAATTGTAGAAGTGCTCACCAACCGGGGTTCCCCAAACCCGATAACGGTGTTCTTGTATCGGGTTTCGATGAGGGAGAGACTCTCTCTGTCAAAAAGTGTTTCAGCTATAAAATCCCTGTTTCTTTCTGCTATGAAAAATGAATCCGCCAGGCCGAATGCAAACCCAATCCAGGCTCCTGCACTTGTACCGTATTGAAGTCCCTCGAGCAGAGGCCGGTCGGCAATTAACATCGAAGCGGTTCCTATAAAGGCTCCTCCGGCAGCACCATAAAAGGTGTCCAATAAAAGGATGATCGAGGAGTTCCTGCCGTCATTGAATGCACCGGAGATGAATAATTGTTGTCCTCGAGGCAATGTGGCAAGGTCATAGATTGCAATGGCTGCTCCGGCAATTGTCCCGGCTCCCAGGCCGGTTTTTAAATAGGTGAAATCATTTGTGTTGTAGAGGCCCATGGTGGCTGCTCCGAGCATCGTGCCGGTCACCGAACCGTTGATTACATTTCCTCCGAAAATTTCAATGGATTGAGCATAGAGAGAGTGTGAGGCAATGAAGAAAAGGCACGGGAACAGAAGCGGAATCAGGCTTTTTATGAATGTGTGTTTCATTGGGTCTGGATTTTGCAACGGTCTGAAGTCGCTATTACAAGTCTTGCACCGGGAGTCCGTCGGACGTAGTCTGATTTACTCCGGAAAAGCAGGATTTGGCCAACTTGCACACTCATTTTGTTAAATAGAATCCTTATTCGCCTAAAAAGAGTTCGCAATCTGCCATAAACCTGACATCGCCTCGCAACAATCATCCAGGTCCGGCCGACTCCCAGTATAGTGACAAGATGATCTGTTGTTCATTCCGGATCCGAAAGTGAAACCGGGAGGACTTTTCCATTATAGTACAGATGTCCGGTTAACACAAACTCGGCGATATAATTGCCCATATACTCAACCGATACCGGGGCCTGCATTCCTGGAAATGCCTCTTCAAACATTTCGGTTTGAACAGCTCCCAGGCAAAGACAATTCGAATGTATTTTTTTATCTGACAATTCAACGGCTAAACACTCTGAGAGAATAGACAGGGCGCCCTTTGAAGCACTATATCCGGTTAAACCGGCAAATTTTTTGCTCTGCTGGAAGCCGCCCATACTGCTGATAGTCAGAATATGAGAATTGAATTCCAAAAAGGGAAGTAAAGTCCTGGTCAGGCGAACCGGGGCCATCAGGTTGATTTCAAGCATGGCTTGCCAATCCGAATCGCTTAAACTGCTGAAGGGCTTATTGATTAGAAGACCTGCATTATGCACGATTCCATCCAGTCGTATTTCTTCAGACTTTAAAAAAAAGGAAATTTTTTTAAGCCCACCGGGATCGGTGAGATCTGCTGTAAGAATATCAATTTTATCAGGCACTTTTGATTTTAATCTTTTTAACTCTTCTGTAGATCGGGCAGTAGCGATTACAGGGTGACCGTCGGTTGCCAGGATCCGTGTGATTTCAAACCCGATTCCCCTGCTGGCGCCGGTGACAAGTATGGTTTTCATATCGGTTTGTTTATTTTTTGAATGAACAGGTAAAAAGTTGGAAAATCGTTAGTCGGATCATTCGTATGGTTTGATTCAAGTGATGAAGTAGATCTTTTTCAACGGGTTTAATCGTGTTATCTGATTTCCGGGCCGGACAATTTTTCCACATGCTTTCAGCATTCATATTTAAATATTGAAGCTGCCGGGAAAGTTCCTCCGGCAAACAGTAAACAAATTTTGTATGAGAACGATATTTTAATAAAAGAAGTTGGGCGGTAAAATAATTACTTTACGTTCAATTTGAACGACAGATAAGGGTTGGTATAAACTACATGAAATTAAGTACCAAATTACTATTAAGCTATTTTGCAGTTGCATTTCTTGTCTTGCTTGTGGGGGCGGGTTCTTATTATTTAAACAAAAATATTAAGGACAATCTGATCAATGAGAGTCAGATTTCCATTACTGAAATGCAACAGCTTTCAGATTTGGGATTTCATTTACAGAACAGCCTGCTCTATACAAGAAATTATTTGATTGAAAAGAATAATGAACGAGCGGCCGATCCCGGACAGATTCAGATGAACAGCCGGACCGCGGAACAATCGGTTCGCAGCCATTTAAATGAGTTTTCCAACTTTCTGGATTCCGTACGTGTCGATAAAGGAATGCATGTCTATTCGGATACCGAGATCCTCGAAAGCCGTGAAAACCTGGATCAATTATTCGATTCTCTTGAGGTCAGTTTTCAACTATACCAGTCACTTTTGCATGAGCTTTTTGACCTGGAGGAAGATGAAGAATACGGAGATGAGATTTTCAATCTGACTATTGAGCCTTATTTCAGAACAACTCTATTGCCGATTCTGGAAAAATTGCGTGAAAGCCAAAAAAGCAGGGTTCGATTGCAGATGGGGTTTCTGCAGAGGGAAGCTGAAAGTACTGCCCAAGTGATCGTAGTCATTACAGTTGTTGCATTCCTGATTGCTATCTTGCTCGCCTACTTTATCTATCTTTCAATTGCCCATCCATTAAAAAATTTATCCGAAGCTGCCGAAGAGATCGGGGCCGGAAATCTCGACAAGAGGATTCAAATCGGAACCCATGATGAATTACAGAGATTGGGTGACTCATTCAACAGAATGGTGGAGAATCTGAATAATAGCATGGTGTCCCGCGAATATGTGAATAACATTATTCAGTCGATGGGGGATATGCTTCTTGTAACGGATTCCGATTATAAAATAGGAATGGTCAATCAAGCTACCCTTCAAACACTCGGGTATTCGGAAGAAGAGATTTTGAAAAAGGATATCTGGGTTCTGTTCGAAGATGAAAACTTATCCGGACTCAGGGAAAAGATTAACGGGACGCCGGGCAGCAGCTTTGAAAATAATTTTATTACCAAAAGTGGGGGGAAAATACCTGTTATTATTTCCTTTTCAACACTTAGCGAGAAACAACGGAGTATGACCGGAATCGTATTTGTTGCAAGTAATATTACGGTCCAGAAAGAAGCCGAAGAGAAGATCAATAAGTCACTCAAGGAAAAGGAAGTCCTTCTGGCCGAGATTCATCACCGGGTGAAAAACAATCTTGCCGTAATTTCCGGATTGCTTGAAATGCAGGTTTGGAGCCTTGAAGAAAATGATCAAAGTGTTGCAGCTCTTAAGGAAAGCCAGATGCGGATTCAGTCGATTGCCCTAGTTCACGAATTGCTTTATCAGTCTGAAACACTTGCAGAAATCAAACTGGATGAGTATACCCTGAAATTGTTGAATGGCATAGAAAAAACCCATAGGAACAGTGATAAATCCATTCAGGTGGAGACGGACCTTGACCCGGTCCGATTGACGATTCAAAAAGCTATTCCGGCCTCTCTTTTACTCAATGAATTAGTGGTGAATGCCTATAAACATGCATTTAATGGAAGGTCGAGTGGGATGATCAGGGTTTTGTTAAGAGAAGAGAATGAACAGATACAGCTAACCGTCCGGGATAATGGAATAGGTTTGCCGAACGGGTTTGATCCCCTTGAACAGAAAACATTGGGTATGACTTTGGTCAAAACCCTGATTCAACAGATTAATGCCGAATTCGATGTCAGCGATCCTGGGAACGGTGAATCAGGAACGGTTTTTATCATTTCTTTTGAAAGGGAAGAATAAATTTCAAGAGGGAGAATAGGGTTTGCAGGAGAGGTAAATTTTTTATGGGAAGATGTTTAGTAACCTGATACATCAAGTCCTGACTGTTCAATGCGATTTCGGTACTCGTTTAAAAAATCACGGATTTCATTGATACTCAGCGTTTGAGTCATTCCATAATTTATTCTGGCTTCTCTGCGGATGTATAGATCATTTCTATAGGGTATTTCCGGGTCAAAATCTTCGTTGAAGTCATCTTCGGGTGTCAAAAATGTCTCAAACTCCGCCAGTGAAGAGGTGGCGATCCCCATCCATTCAAAATCCCCCGTATCTTCCCGGATCGCAAGAATGAGTCCACCGCTGAATCCGGGATTAAAAACAGCATCCATCATGAAATTACTGTTTAGGGAGGATCGCGGAAGACTCACAAGACCGGTCGTTACCATCTTCATTCCTTTCGGATATCCCATAAGGTAAACGGTATTGGCCCAGTTCAATCTGTTTGCATTGCCCGGCCGGATTTGCAACGTCCTCAGGGAAGGAGCCTGCCCGTTATGGGTGCGAGTCCTCAGAATAGCCACATCCCGGTCCGTATCCCGAATAATGATATCAAATTCATTAACAGAACTGCTGCCAATGACCAGGTTTGTTTGACGGTCGAGGACCGTTATGGCTTCAACATAGGTTTCAGGTTCAAGGTCAGGTGATTTTACAAAATGCCAGATCGTATCAGGATAACTTACTACATGGCCGGCTGTCAATAATGCCGACTGTGTTCTTGAGTTCGACAGGACGATCGATGTTCCCGACTTGGATTGGTTGGAGTAGGTTACATCGACTGCCAACTCTTTGAGGTCCCCGTTTCTCAAATCATCCTGTGTAAATAACTCGTTCGAATCCAGTAAATAGGTGTAGAAATAACCCGTTATCTGTATTCTTTTGACCGCCCCGAATATTTCTTCGATTTCATTTGAAATATTTCTTATTGGCGAACGTGAGTCGTAATAACCCGTTCTGCCGTCCCTCTTTTCGGGCCTTTCATATTCATAAACCGTGCGTGTACAGGTAAGCAGGAACGACGCGCTTGCCAATACCAGGATCAGGGCATTCAGTCGAAACCGTAAACCGGTTCTTTGAAATATTGCTGGAGTCATGAGCATTGCACAGCCGGTTATGGGTTATTATTACAGATGGACCACATTTCATATCCTCTGGAGTCTGTCGGGTCAGACGATTGTTGCGAAGGAATGTCTGGTTTATGACAGATTACGCAATCTAATCAAATTCTGCTTGCCCGTTGTAAATTTGGCTACGTTTGACAGATTTCTGATAAGGATAATTATTAAATGTTTCTTTTTAAAGCAACCTGCAGGCTCCAGATACTCGGCCCCTGGTTTGATCCCTTCCGTATCAGTTTCCAGTTGAAATCTTTTCAATCGGATATCTTACAAATGCTTCAATGGCTTCATATTCTGCAAATCCAAGTTGGTCGTAGAGTCGGGCAGTACCTTGGTTACGGTCTTCGGATCGTTGCCAGAATTCCCGTTCGTCGGTTCCCGGAAACAAAGGCCGGTCCTTTTGAGACTGATGTTTGAAGATCGCCCGCCGTTTCTTGTCAAGTTCCATGGGACTTAGGGGAACGGCCATTTCAATGTCATTGATATCCCATTCCTGCCATGCTCCGCGATACAACCACAGATAACAATGATTCATCCAGGTTTCATTTTTACAACGATGAATTGCCTCAAATATGGCTTTTAAACAAACCCGATGGGTCCCGTGAGGGTCTGAAAGATCCCCCGCAGCGTAGATTTGCTGGGGCTTCACATCCCGGATCAGTTTTTCCACGATCTCAACATCTTCCTCTGAAATTGGCTTTTTCTTCACTCTTCCGGTTTCGTAAAAAGGCATGTCAAGAAAATGGATATTTTCGTCAGGAATTCCACAATATCTGCTTGCGGCTTTCGCCTCGCCCCGGCGAATCAATCCCTTGATTTGTTGAATATCGGGTGAGTCGACCTGTCCCGGTTCTTTTTCCCTAAGGAAAGTCTGAATATCGGAGAGCAGGTTCTTTAATTCCTGTTCTCCCGAGCCGAATTGTTCGGTATAATCTGCAACAAAATCAGCAAACCGGATCACATCGTCGTCAAATACCGCAATATTCCCGGACGTTTGATAGGCAACATGAACCTCATGCCCGTGATCTACCAGCCGGATAAACGTTCCTCCCATGGAGATCACGTCGTCATCCGGGTGCGGACTGAAAACAATCACTTTTTTGGGAAAAGGTTTCGCCCGTTCAGGTCTGTGGGTATCGTCTGCATCGGGTTTACCCCCGGGCCATCCGGTAATCGTATGCTGCAACTCGTTAAAGACCTTAAGATTGATGTTATAAGCCGGTCCGCTGACGGTGATCAGATCCCCCATACCGTTTTCGTTATAATCCTCGTCGGTTAGCTTTAACACGGGTTTATCCAGTTTGCGGCAAAGCCAGACAACGGCCTTGCGGATGAGCTTGTCATCCCACCTGCAGGTTGTCAAAAGCCAGGGAGTCTTGACCCGGGTCAATTCTGCCGAGGAGGCGTCATCTAATATGATATAAGCATTGGGGTGATTTTGCAGGTACGTAGCCGGAACGCTTTCCTTTATCTCTCCTTCCACGCTCTCTTTGATGATGGGTGCCTTTCCCTCACCCCATGCAATCAGAAGAATTTTCCTCGCGTCGAAAATGGTCCCGACCCCCATGGTAACGGCTCTTCTCGGTACGTGTTCCTCCCCAAAAAAATCACTTGCCGCATCCTTGCGGGTAATTCTGTCAAGGGTAATGAGGCGGGTCCTGGAATCCGGTCTGGAACCCGGTTCATTAAAACCGATATGACCCGTCCGGCCAATTCCCAGAAGTTGCAGGTCGATCCCGCCGGCATCCTTGATTTTTTGTTCGTATTCCACACAGTATTCATGAACCTTTTCTTCCGGAAGAGTTCCATCCGGGATATGGATTTGATCTTTCGGAATGTCAATATGATCGAAAAGATGCTCCCTCATGAACCTGACATAACTTTGAAGCGAACCAGGCTGTATCGGGTAGTACTCATCGAGGTTAAAAGTTATTACATTTTTAAATGTAAGCCCTTCCTCCCGGTGAAGTCTTACTAATTCCTCATAAACTTTTACGGGTGTGGATCCGGTTGCCAGCCCCAATATTGTATTCTTCTTTTTTTTATTGTTTTCTTGAATCAGTGTGGCAATTTCATTCGCTACAGCATTTGAAGCTTTTTCGGAATTGTGAAAAACCAGGCTGGGAATATTTTCATAATAAACCAGGCGTTTATTGATTCTCTGGTATTCGGATACGAGGTCAGACATAGGATTTATTACATGAAATTTCTAAATGTGATCATAGATGAAGACGGATGTTAAAAAAAACCCGGGAGGGAAGCACGCGTGATATGAATGACCCGCTGAATTTTATGAGGACATGTTTTTGAATTCTTTGATAGACTCTTTGGTAAATTCAGACAACGCCAGTCTGCCGCTTATCTCTGCCCTCTGTTCAAGGGTGGCATCCCAATGGCCGGTCCCCTGCCAAAGGATTTGTTTCAATTCCTTCATTGCTTCAGAATTGCTGGAGGCCACCTCTTCGGCCAATCGGCGGACGGCTTCATTCAGTTCCTCCCTGGAATTTACTATTTTGCTGTAGAGTCCCTTTTCCAGTGCCCATTCGGCACTATACTCGTTGCGTGCATCGAGGGCCAGGGCAGAGAAAGCGGAGATTCCGATTTTACGTCTTACGGCAGGTCCGACTACAAATGGGCCGATTCCCATAGATATTTCACTTAACCGGACCGAGGCCGATGGGTGTGCGAAGATATAATCCGAAGCTGCGGCAATTCCAACTCCGCCACCTACGGCTTTACCCTGTACCCGGGTAATAATGAATTTCGGACAGGTGCGCATGGCGTTGATCACATGGGCAAAGCCCATGAAAAAGTGTTTACTTTCCTCAAAATCATTGATCTCCAGCATTTCGTCGAACGAAGCCCCCGCACAGAAAGCTCCCTGCCCACAGCTCTGCAATACGATGACTGCAGAGTTTTTCCCCTTGCCGGCCTTGATGATAGCCTCGGTTATCCGCTTCAATAATGTTCCGGGCAGGGAATTTCCTTTCGGATGGTGGAATTCAATAAAGGTAATGTTGTTTTTTGTAGTTGAGGAAACCGTTCCCTTATCAGTCATAACGAGCTATTCAGCTTTTTTAGTTGCCATTTTGGAGGTTCCCGACGGGGGATTGTTTAGTGGATACTTGTCGGTTAGCTACGTTGACGGTGCTTTGTTCAAGGATCTCCACTCCCTGATCGAGTTGTTCTTTCCGGATGGTAAGAGGAGGCCTGAATCGAATGGTACGAGTACCACACCCAAGGATGATCAGGTTATTCTTCATGCACTCTTTTATGACTGCATTTCTCATCCCGGTATCGGGGAGATCAATGGCACAAAGAAGGCCGCGTCCGCGAGGGTTGGAAAACCATTCGTTTCGGCTGCTCACTTCTCTTAAATGCTCTTGCAGGTAGTTTCCATTTTCCGCAGCATTTTCAACCAAATTCTCCTCTTCAATGACATCCAGGATACGCCCGAACCGAACCATATCCACGAGGTTTCCGCCCCATGTTGAATTAATTCGCGAAGAGACATGGAAACAGTTGGTTTCAATTTCATCGATCCGGTCGCTCGCCAGGATACCGCAAACCTGGGCTTTTTTGCCAAATGCAATCATGTCAGGTTTAACGAAGTATTCGTGGCACCAGAATTTGCCCGTCAGTCCCACTCCGGTCTGAACCTCGTCGTAGATCAGCAGGGCGTCATGACGGTCAGCCAGGTCCCGAAGGCCCTGGTGAAACGTAGGACGAAAATGATTATCTCCGCCTTCTCCCTGGATCGGTTCCAGAAGAATACATGCGATATCGTCAGGATACATTTCAAAATACCGTTCGGCCTGAGCGAAAGCTTGTTTTTCCAGTAATTCCACCTGCTGGGTATTTTCCTCGTTCATCGGAAAGTTCATAGTAGGGTTAATGATTCTGGGCCAGTCGAATTTTGGAAAATATTTCGTTTTTACCGGATCTGTATTGGTCAGTGAAAGCGTATAACCGCTTCGTCCGTGGAAAGCCTGTTCCAGATGCAAGACCTTATGGCCTCTTTCCTCACGGTATCCCTTGGCAAAATTTTTCTGGACTTTCCAGTCAAACGCTACCTTTAATGCGTTTTCAACAGCAAGAGCCCCCCCGGAAATGAAAAATGTATAAGGCAAATAGTCAGGAATTCCGATACGGGAAAATTTTTCGAGAAATTCAGCCATTTCTCTTGTGTAGATGTCGGAATTGGAAGGTTTGTTGATAGCAATCTTTCCCAATTTTTGAACGAATTCCGGATCCCCCGCAATTCGGTCATGGTTCATTCCAAGTGGACTGGAAGCAAAAAAAGTGAAAAAGTCCAGAATGTCGCGTCCGCTTTTTGCGTCATGAAGGTAAGGGGATTTACTTTTTTCGAGATCCAAAACCAGATCATACCCGTCTGCCTGCATGTACCTGTTCAAAAATTTGTGGACGTTGGAAGGTTCGATTGCCTGTTTCGGTTTCATTTTACTCCTGAATTCGAAATTTAAAACTATTTCGTTGATTGATTCATGGTTGGGGCGAGAAGATCTTCAGGCCCGCCAGGTTCATATTCTTGAACGGAATCATATGTCAGATCGTTGAATCGAAGTTCAAAGATAAACAAAAATGTACCGGGATTCTTAAGGTCGACCTAATGAATAGACAAATAAAAATTTGACATGGGAGAACATTGATGCGTATATTTAGAGTCTGATTGGGAAAGCAAATGTATTTCCCTTTTTTGG
>JBBDNC010000172.1:0-2403 GCA_040877875.1 Balneolaceae bacterium
ATGGACCAAACTGCGGAAAATCCCCAGAGAGGAAATTACATTGATGGATATTTTGAATTCGCGGATGAACACATCCCCATCGAACACTATAACGTACCGTTGATGCGAAACACCGAAATCATTGAACGTCCGGCGGATCAAAACACCATTACCCGCCGATATACCCAGGAAAGCATCTCGTTTATTGAGGAACACAGCGATCAGCCGTTTTTCCTGCTGTTGGCTCACAGCCTGCCGCACATTCCGCTTTTTGCCTCTGACGAGTTCACCGGCCATAGCGATGCGGGCCTGTATGGCGATGTGATTGAGGAGATTGATCACGGAGTGGGACAGATTGTAGACAAACTGGAAGAGCTTGAGATTGAAGAACGAACATTGGTGGTGTTTACTTCCGATAATGGACCATGGCTTGTATTTAAAACACACGGAGGCAGTTCCGGCCTGCTGCGAGCAGGCAAAGGCATGACATGGGAGGGTGGAATGCGTGTGCCGGCTATTTTCTGGTGGCCGGGGACCATTCAGCCCGGTATTGTAACCGATATCGGCAGTACGATGGATATTTTCACCACGGCAAGTCACTTGACTGGAGTAGCTGTACCGGATGATCGCATAGTGGATGGAGTCAATTTAACACCTGTGTTGATGGGCGAGAGTGAATCACCCCGAAAAGAGATGCTGTTTTATCGAGGGGCTACCCTGTATGCAGCCCGGAAGGATAACTTCAAAGCACACTTTATTATTGAAGGGGCCTACGGCCAGTTTGAAGAGAAACAGATGCTGAATACACCCTTGTTGTATGATTTAAATGAAGATCCGGCAGAAAAATATGATGTAGCTGACAAGCATCCGGAAGTACTTGATGAAATCGAGGAGATAGTTAAAAGGCATAAACAAAATCTGGTTGAGGTTAAAGACCAACTGGCGGAACGTGAATCCAATTGAATGCGTTATGAGAAAATTTTTTGAGAATGAGTCATCCATCTAAAAAAAACCTATTCATATGAAATATCTCACATCATCCCTTCTGATCACTTTGGTCAGTGCATTCCTTTTTGGGTTTGTATGGACCGATAACAATCATTTGAATGGTACTGTCACAAAAAAATCAGATGATCGGCCAAATCTTATTCTCATTATCGCCGACGACATGGCCTGGGACGATTGCGGAGTGTGCGGCCATCCCAATATCCAAACCCCAAATATCGACAAGCTGGCTGAGGATGGAATGATGTTTCACCAAGCGTTTCTGACAACCAGTTCATGCAGTCCATCGAGGGCAAGCATTATTACCGGAACCTATCCCCATCAAACCGATGCCGAACAGCTTCACTGGGAGCTGCCGGGAGAAAAAGTGACATTTGTAGAAAAGCTGAAAGAGGCCGGATACTGGACAGCTCAGGCCGGCAAGTGGCATTTGGGCGATCACGTAAAAGACCGGTTTCATATGCTGGCGGAGGAGAGTACGGATGAGTTGGAGAAAACCTTTGGTGATCTACCGGTAAATGACGACAGCGGTGCTCATTTGTGGGTGCCCTTATTGGAGCATCGTTCCGACGAGCAACCTTTTTTCCTGTGGCTGGCTGCCATTGATCCGCATCGCGGATATGAAGAAGGTATTATTGAGAATCCACATACCCCGGATGATGTCATTCTTCCGCCCTATGTGCCGGATACCGAACAGGTGCGAAAGGATTATGCCCTCTATTACGACGAGATCTCACGGATGGACAGCTACATCGGAGAGGTTGTAGAGACGCTGGAAGAACAGGGGATAAGCGAGAATACCCTGATTCTGTTTATCAGCGATAACGGTCGCCCGTTCCCGAGAGATAAAACCACGATGTACGACAGCGGCATCAAAACTCCGTGGATTGTGAAATGGCCGGAGGGAGTAGAGCCGGGAAGCAATACACAGTCGCTGGTGAGTGTCGTGGATATCGGCACGACATTTTTATCGCTCGCTGGAATAGAGTCTTTTGAATCCTCTCCCGGGTTGGACTTCAGCCCGATCCTGGAAAATCCTGAGGCAGAAATCAGGGGCCGGATCTACGGACAGGCTCACTGGCACGATCACGAAAATTTTGTTCGGGCCATAAGAGACGAACGGTTCAAATACATCAAAACCTTTTTTAACGACCTGCCGCTCACCCCGCCGGCCGATGCACTAACTGGAGGTACGTTCGGGGAGATCCGCAAGCTGGAGCGGAGCGGTAAGCTGGATGAGAGCCAACGAGCTCTATATTATGAACCGAGGCCGGAAGAGGAGTTGTACGATCTGGAAAACGATCCGCATGAGTTGAACAACCTGGCTGATGATCCCCGGTACCGGGAGGAACTGAACAGACTGAGGGGGGAGTTACTGGATTTTATGAAGCAGGTTGATGACGGGGTCCCGAGACTTCG
>JBBDNC010000173.1:0-13233 GCA_040877875.1 Balneolaceae bacterium
TCAACCGACCGCACCGAGCGCAGCGATTCCCACGCAGTGATAACGCAGGCATTGGTCAAAAGACCGGTTGTGCAAAGCCCTCAGGTAACAGGTTGTCCTTACCTGACTACGGCTGACTGTTATGGATGGGTAGTTTGAAATTATCTTTTGAAGTAACCAATCAACAACTTGTCCTTTTGCGTTCTGCTGTTTGCCTTTTTACTTTACTGACGACTGACTGGACCCTCACAACATAGTATTTTGATTATAAACGGTTTCAATGAGTACCAAGAATCAGACGCCGCTGATGCGGCAATATTTTGAAATCAAGGAAAAGCATCCCGGCACGATATTGTTGTTCAGGGTCGGTGATTTTTATGAAACCTTTTCCGATGATGCTGTACAGGTGAGTAAAGAGCTGGGGATTACGCTTACCAAGCGTAATAATGGGGGGGATCAGACGCCGCTTGCCGGCTTCCCCTATCATGCATTGGACACCTATCTGCCGAAACTGGTGAAGAAAGGATATCGCGTCGCAATATGTGAACAGACGGAGAATCCGGACGAAGCTAAAAAAGCCGGAAAAAAGGTGGTTCGCCGGGAAGTAACGGAGATTACGACTCCCGGTGTTACCCTGTCCGAGAAACTTCTCGAACACAAGCGAAATAACTATATCGTCTCAGTTCACTGGACCGGGGGAACGTCCGGGGTTGCCTTTTCTGACATTTCAACCGGTGAGTTTGCCCTGACACAGGTGTCCAAAGACGAAATTGAATCTTTACTGCAAGGGCTGACCCCCTCGGAAATACTGGTACAAAAGAATTTAAAAAACAAACTTCCGGAGTTCCTGGAAACTTATAATCTAAGCTTTATTGAAGATTGGGTGTATGAAGGGGATTATGGTTACAGGACCCTGACGGATCATTTTGAGACGCATTCCTTAAAAGGGTATGGTGTTGAAAACCTGTCGGTCGCCCATGTTGCGGCCGGAGCCTTGTTACATTATATGCAGGAGACTCACAAATCGTCTCTCGGTCATTTGCGAAAAGTTCATGCCTATGAAAATGCGGAATATATGGCATTGGACGGTTCGACCAAGCGAAATCTGGAGTTGACAGCAAGTTTGCAGGAAGGGGGGACTGAAGGGACGCTTGTTTCCATACTGGATTATACCCAAACTGCAATGGGTGGCAGGCTCTTGAGAAAGTGGATCATGCGGCCGCTCAAACAGTATTCCAGGATCGATCGTCGTCTGAATGCAGTTCAGATGCTATATGATCAGCATGAATCCAGGGAACAGCTTCGTGAGGAACTAAAAGAAGTCGGAGATCTTGAACGCCTCATTTCCCGAATCAGTGTGGGCCGTACAAATGCCCGGGATCTGCAGCAATTGTATCTTTCATTGGCTCAGATACCGAGAATCAAGTCCTGTTTTTCAGATATCGACGATCCGATGCTGGAGGATGTTTTCGGCAGACTTAAGCTATTGCTGGATGTTCAAGAAAGGATTCGCGATGCAATCATCGAAGATCCACCGGTCAGTATCAAAGATGGCGGAATTTTTCAGGATGGATTCAATGAAGACCTTGATGAATTGCGGGACATCGCCCGGAATGGGAAGGAGTATATTGCAAAAATCAAGAACGAACTCAGTAAAGAAACCGGTATCCCTTCCCTGAAAATCGGATACAACAAGGTGTTTGGCTATTACATAGAAGTGACTCATACCCATAAGGAAAAAGTGCCGGAAACCTTTATCCGGAAGCAGACCCTGGTGAATTCCGAAAGATATATCACCCCGGAATTGAAGGAAGTGGAGGAAAAAGTACTCTCGGCGGAAGACCGCAGCAAGACACTGGAGTATGAACTGTTTGAGGACCTTCGTATGTACGTCGCCGATTTTGCCGAACAGGTTCAGGATGTTGCAGCCGCCCTTGCGGAATTGGACTGTCTTCAGGGCTTTGCCGAAGTCTCCTACAGAAATAATTATACAAAGCCTGAAATTGACGGCGGACACGAGCTCGATATTAAAAAAGGCCGGCATCCGGTGGTCGAACACACCCTCCCGGCCGGCGAGCCGTTTATACCGAATGATATTTTTCTCGACAACAGCGGCTATCAGATCCTGATCATTACCGGCCCGAATATGGCAGGAAAGAGTATTATCCTTCGGCAAACCGGCCTGATTGTACTGATGGCCCAGGTCGGCTGTTTTGTGCCGGCTAACGAGGCAAAAATCGGGATAGTGGATAAAATCTTTACCAGGGTGGGAGCTTCGGATAATCTCGCCGCCGGGGAGAGTACTTTCCTTGTGGAGATGAATGAAGCGGCCAATATATTAAATAATGCAACCCCGAAGTCCCTGATCCTGCTCGATGAAGTGGGAAGGGGAACCAGTACGTTCGACGGACTCAGTATCGCATGGTCGCTTGTTGAATATCTGCACAACAAAGCGGAGGTGGCGGCCAAGACATTGTTTGCAACCCATTACCATGAACTGAATGAACTGGAAAACCTCTACGACCGTATCAAAAATTTTAATGTTCAGGTTAAAGAACATAATGACAAAGTGATTTTCATGAGAAAGCTGGTCCGGGGCGGGGCGGATCATAGTTACGGAATCCAGGTAGCCGATATGGCAGGCCTTCCGAAGATTGTCATTGAACGGGCCAAAGAGATCCTGTCAAATCTGGAAAGCCATAGTCTCGATGTAATGAATCATAATGGAGACAGGAAAAAAGAGGCCGACGGACAAATGGCCGAGGGGGCCAGAAAAAAACAGATGGCCCGGAAGGTAATGAAGGAGGTTGATAAACAGGATCAAATTCCCCAAATGTCTCTTTTCCAGACTAAAACGGATCCCAACCTGGAGAGGGTGATGGATAAACTCCAGGCCTCGGATCCCGACCGGATGACCCCGATTGAAGCCTTGATGTTGCTGAATGAACTCAAACGGCTTGCGAACGGAAGTTAGATGCCTGTTAAAAAATTACAGTAGATTTTTAATTTAATTGACTCTTACCTGTTGTTGGGAATGGAAGATCTCATCATTGAAGATTTTTCTGTGAAAAAATGCCGTTCACGGTATGGGAATCGTTTTGCAACGTTTACAGATGCATAAAATAAACCCCTTGTTCTGCACTATACGTGCAACTATGAAACCTTTATAGCCTGATTAAGATTATGGACAACAATTTTTTGCAGCGGCTGGATACCCGTTTAGATACGATTGACGAATTTGAACGGGAAGAGGTTCCGCTAAAGGAACTGAAAGGATGGAGGGGGTTTCTTGGAATGTATGCAGGAGAACATACAGCCGGAACCGAATTTGTAATCGGCCCCCTGTTTGTCGCACATGGCGTGGCAGCGTATGACCTGATTTGGGGTTTGATTTTGGGCAATGTCCTCGCGGTCTTAAGCTGGGCATTTTTATGTGCGCCGGTTGCAGTCAGATCTAAATTAACCCTCTATTGGCAACTTAGAAAAATATGCGGGTCAAAGCTGGCCTGGCTCTATAACATTGTCAATGCTGTGATGTTTTGTTTTCTTGCCGGTGCGATGATATCGGTCTCAGCAACGGCTGTGGGACTCCCTTTCGGGATTGCAATGCCGGGGTTGGGTGACTGGCTTCCCACCAGTGTGGGTTGGGTCGTTACCGTGTTTGCCGTTGGGCTGCTGATCACAATTATTGCCATTTTAGGGTATGAATATGTTGCCCGCTTTGCCAATATTGCATTCCCGTGGATGATCCTGGTATTTATCGCAGCGGCATTGGCTGTTCTGCCGGATCTCGGGGTAACTTCCATCTCGGATTTTTGGACTGTGGCCCAGGAAAAAATATGGACCGGAGTACCGGCGGAAGGACAAAGTAAATTTACTTTCTGGCACGTAATGTTTTTTGCCTGGTTTGCAAATATGGCCATGCATATCGGTATGTCGGATATGTCCATACTCCGGTATGCCGAAAAATGGCAGCTTGGATTTTCTTCTGCAACCGGCATGTTTTTCGGCCATTTTATTGCCTGGATCGCTTCGGGAATCTTGACGGCTGCGGCTGCGGGAATGATTGCTCCCGGAATTATTGCTTATAATAGTGCAGGGGTTGCCGGAGCGATTTGTGTGGTGATTGCCGGATGGACAACCGCCAATCCGACGATCTACCGGGCCGGCCTGGCTTTTCAGTCTGTAACTCCCAACTGGAAACGCTGGAAGGTAACATTGTTTACCGGACTGGTTACTACCATTTTTGCCTGTTTTCCGGCCCTGGTAATGCAATTGCTGGACTTTGTCGCCTTATACGGACTGGTACTCATGCCGATGGGAGCTGTGGTTTTTCTGGACGTAATGGCCTTCCCGAAACTGAACTTGTACAGCAATTACGCGGAAAAAGTGAATATACAGTTTAACTGGGCAGCGGGATTAACGTGGTTTATAACTCTGACAGCCTGCCTGCTGATCAACAGGATGCTTGGAATTGAGATTTTTTTCCTCGGGTTACCCGGTTGGTTTATCGCCGTCCTGCTTTATATTGGGTTGAGTAAAATGTTGCAACAACGGCGGGAATCGGTTCCGGAATTTGCAGTATAGCGGGGAATCAACTGCTTTGGGTGAAGGAGGAAATATCCGGGATGAGACGACTATATTTCGGTAATAAACGTAAATCTAACAAATGAAACAGAGCTTGATACATGATGCAATATGAAAATGATCGAAATTTCTTGGATGTCATTGAAAACGATAACGAACCTTCGAGTACGGTTGCCGATTATTTCCGGCAGGTAGAAAACAAGTGGAAGGATGAGGTGGCCGATGAGCTGGATCCCCTGGCACGGTTGGTCTACCGCTCCAATTTGTTGGGAAGCGACTCATATATCAACAATACCGGTGGGGGGAACACGTCGAGCAAGGTATTGGAAGAGGAGCCGATTACCGGTGAAGAAGTGGAAGTGATGTGGGTAAAAGGGTCAGGCGGTGACCTCCGTACTGCCAAAAAGCCGAATTTTGCTTCGCTTTACCAGCAAAAACTGCTGGCCCTGCAGGAAATCTATGACAGCTTTGAAAAGAAGGGTCTAAAGACCCCTGCGGAGGATTCGATGGTGCAAATGTATCCCCATTGCACCTACAATCTCAACCCAAGAGCCCCGTCGATCGATACCCCCCTGCATAGCTTCATTCCCTTCAAATTTGTAGATCATACTCACCCGGTGCCGGTGATAGCCGTTGCGACGGCAGACAACGGTCCGGAACTGATGAAGAAAATTTACGGAGAGGATGTTGCCTGGGTCGACTGGATGAGGCCGGGTTTCGAACTGGGACTGAAATTACAGTCGGTGATTGAACAGAACCCGGGAATCAAGGGAATTATTCTCGGCGGACACGGCCTGATTAACTGGGCAAATGACGATAAGGAGTGTTATGAGATCAGTATTGAGTTGATTAATAAGGCAGCGGCTTTTCTGGCTGAAAATGAACAGGCGGAAAACGCTTATGGGGGAGCACGCTATGAATCCCTGCCCCGTGAAGACCGTCGTAACGTTCTGGCGGATATCCTGCCGTTCCTCCGGGGACAGATTAGTGAACAAAACCGGTTTATCGGGACTATTGAGGATGAGGATCTGACCCTGCAGTTCATCAATTCCAACGACGCTACGGATCTGGCAGAGTTGGGAACATCGTGCCCGGATCATTTTATTCGGACTAAAATCAAGCCGTTGTATATCGACTGGAATCCGCAAAAAGGATCCGTAGGGGAATTGAAGAAGAAGATTAAGACAGGGTTGCTGCAATATCGGGAGGATTATACGGCCTATTACAACAATCATAAAGGGTCAGACTCACCGGATATGCGGGACCCCAACCCCACCGTTGTTTTAATCCCCGGTTTGGGAATGATCACGTGGGGGAAGAATAAAAGTGAATCGAGGGTGACAGCCGAATTTTATAATGCCGCCATTGGAGTGATGCGCGGGGCGGAATCTGTCGGTACCTATACGGCGTTACCCAAGCAGGAAGCTTATGATATTGAATACTGGGCACTCGAAGAAGCAAAGCTGAAGCGGATGCCCCCCGAAAGCGAACTCTCGCGTGAGGTAATTGCCGTGATTGGAGCCGGAAGCGGAATCGGTAAATCCCTTGTCCCCCGCTTGATTGAGGAGGGAGGAACCTTGGCCGCCCTGGATCTGAATAAAGAGGCCGCCCAGAAAACTGCCGAGGAACTACAGGACCGAATCGGACTCGGGATCGGTGTAGCCGGTTCCGGTATCAGTGGATCGGGCGATGTGATCGGTTTGGGCTGTGATATTACCAACCGGGAGTCGGTTCGCGAGGCTTTTCAACAGATTCTCCTGGCATACGGCGGGCTGGATCATGTAGTGGTGACAGCCGGATTTTATGCAACTCCGGATAAAGAGGGAAACGTGTCAGACGAAATGTGGGATAAAAGTTTTGCCGTCAATGTAAAAGGCACTCATATCGTAGCGGATGAAGCAAAACGGATTTGGAATGAGCAAGGCCTCTCCGGCAGCCTGGTCGTAACGACCAGTGTCAACGGAGTTGTTCCGAAAGCCGGAAGCATGGCCTATGATACCAGCAAGGCGGCGGCCAATCACCTGGTCAGAGAACTGGCCATAGATCTGTCGCCGGAAATTCGCGTGAATGGAGTGGCCCCGGCAACGGTCGTGGAAGGCAGTTCCATGTTCCCGCGGGACCGGGTGATCGCCTCCCTGACCAAATATGGAATTGATTTCGATGAGCAGGAGGAGACGAAGACATTGCGGAACAAGCTGGCAGAATTTTATGCCGGACGCACACTGACAAAGAAGCCGGTGACTCCGGATCAGCAGTCCGAAGTTATCTACCTGTTGATGAGCTCCCGTTTTGAAAATACGACCGGGCATATCATACCGGTAGACGGAGGTCTGACAGAAGCGTTTATGCGGTGACTTGACGAGCAGGTGTGGAACCTAAAGATCGTAACACATCGTACGTGCAGCGTGAGACAGGTGATCTGCTGTCCCCTCCTTGCTGAATGAAAGATTCACAGGTAGCGATGTTGCAGGGCGTGTGTACTTTTAATCTTTAATTGAAATCTGGGTATGAAAACGGTACTTAAAATAATATCGGTAATAGGACTACTTCTCACTGTTGTGCCTTCTGTCCTGGTTTTTACCCGTACCATTGCGATAGACGAGCATAAAGTCCTGATGATTGTCGGCATGTTTTTATGGTTCTTGTCGGCTCCGTTTTGGATGAAGGAGAAGACCTTGTAGAAAACAGGGGCTCTTCTTTCAAAATATCGTCCTGGATGCCAGCGGAACATTCTGTGAATGAGAGGATAGGATCCGGTTCCTTTTGAACCGGCTTGAGATGTTCCCTCTATAACTTCTGAATGGATTTCCAATATCGGGTACAAGTTTGTTACCCTTGCGGATCCAGCCGCCGACCAGCGGCTGACGTGGGAGGCAATTTAAAGGCAACTTGAAAAAATTCAGAGTATGAAAGTAGAACAAGAACAGATTCTTGAACATAATCATGAGCTGCGGAAGTTTCACGAAGCGTCCTTTTCCCGCCTTGGAGAGGAATTGGACCGGGCAGGACAAAATGTAGAGGCTATCGTCAGCCGCCTGGCCGATTTTCAGGTAGCGATTCCCAGTTGGGCTTTGGGCGCGGGAGGAACCCGGTTTGGCCGATTTCCGAAGGGGGGAGAACCGGGGAGCCTGAAACAGAAGATTGAGGATGTGGGCCTGTTGCATACCCTGAACCGCTCAAGTGGGGCGATCTCCCTGCATATTCCCTGGGATATTCCGGAGGACACCCGTGCCATACAAGAGCTTGCCAAAGAACATGGCCTGGTATTTGATGCAGTCAACTCCAATACATTTCAGGATCAGAAAGGCCAAAAACATTCCTATAAGTACGGGTCGCTTTGTCATACGGATTCAGCCGTAAGGAAACAGGCCGTGGAACACAATATTGAGGTAATCCGCTACGGTGAAGCCCTTGGCTCAAAGGCATTAACCGTTTGGCTTGCAGACGGATCCAATTTTCCCGGACAGCAGGATTTCAAAGGGGCATTTCGGCGGACACTGGAGTCGCTCGAACAGATATATGAAGCCCTTCCTTCCGGCTGGGAGATGCTTGTAGAGTACAAACCTTATGAGCCCAATTTTTATTCGATGGTGATTCCGGACTGGGGAACTTCCTGCCTGCTCGCATCCAAACTGGGTGAAAAAGCCTCAACACTGGTAGACCTGGGCCATCATCTCCCGAATACCAATATTGAGCAGATCGTTGCAATCCTTATTTTGGAAGAGAAACTGGGGGGATTTCATTTTAACGATTCCAAATACGGGGATGATGACCTGACTGTAGGGTCAATTAAACCGTTCCAGTTGTTTTTGATTTTTAGTGAACTGATTGATGGCATGGATGATTTTGACCTGGATCCTGCCTGGATGATCGATGCCAGCCACAACATCAAGGATCCTCTTGAAGATCTACTTCAATCCGTCGAAGCCATTCAAACGGCTTACGCCAAAGCCTTGTTGATCGACCGGAACAGGCTAACTCAGTGCCGGCAGGCTAACGATGCAGCGATGGCTCAGCAAGTCTTGCTGGAAGCCTGTCAAACGGATGTTCGTCCGCTTCTGCGCGAGTCAAGGATTCGCCGGAATGCAGCGACCGAGCCCCTTCGTTTATACAGGTCGCTCGACGTTCGAACAAATCTGATCCGGGAACGGGGTGAGGATTCCGTGGCCACCGGCTTGTAAACCTAACTGGAAACTGAATCCTATCTCTGCCGAATCTATGCCCGCCTCCATTCCTGTAACAGCCGTTTTCGATATCGGAAAAACAAACAAAAAGTTTCTGTTATTCAACCGGTCGTTCGAGGTGATGGAAAAAGAATACATTACGTTTAAGGAAAAAACCGATGACGACGGGTTTCCGTCTGAAGACCTGCAGAGCTTGACGGAGTGGATGGATCAGCAGTTAAACCGGGTATTGGAAGCGGGCAGGTACCGGATAATGGCGCTGAATTTTTCTACTTATGGAGCAACCCTGGTCCACCTGGGCGAACATGGAGATCCTGTAACTCCACTCTACAATTATCTAAAGCCGTATCCGGAAAAACTGTTGAAAACACTTTATAGACAGTTCGGCGGGCGCGAAAAATTTGTCCTCGAGACGGCCTCTCCGCCTATGGGTATGCTGAATTCAGGATTGCAGCTTTACTGGTTAAAACATAAAAAACCTGAAGTTTTTCAAAAGATCCGGATATCTCTTCATTTTCCACAATATTTGAGTTACCGGTACACCGGCTCCGCAATGTCAGAACTTACCAGTATCGGTTGCCATACCGGGTTATGGAATTTCCGGAAGTTCGGATACCATGAATGGGTAGAGAAAGAGGGTTTATCTGAACTTTTTCCTGAAATTGTGTCAGCAGGGAATACTACACGTGGTTTTTTTGGAGAGAGTGAATTTGAAACCGGCCCCGGAATCCACGACAGTTCTGCAGCCCTGGTCCCTTACCTCTATGGTCTCGAGGTTCCTTTCATGCTGCTCTCTACCGGTACATGGAACATTGCGATGAATCCTTTTAACGGGGAGCCTCTTTCGTTCGACGAACTGAGAAAAGATTGCCTGAGTTTTATCAATATCTATGGCGAACCGGTAAAGGCGGCACGTTTTTTCCTGGGGAATGAATATGCCCATCAAAAAAAGAAAGCCGGTGAACATTTCAACAGGGACGAGGAGATCCAGCTCGACCCGGCGCTTTTGAAAAAACTGATCAGAGAAAATGATCCGGCAAAAAAATTGAAACTTGAAACCGCTCATACGTCGGGCCCCTATCCAGCTAAAGATCCTCAAAATCCGGCGTCATGGGATCTGTCCGTGTTCTCTTCTTATGAGGAAGCCTGTCATCAGTTGATGCTGGACCTGGTTTCCATCCAGGTGGACTCCATACGTCTTGCTCAAGGTTCCGGGAGGATTGACAAGATGATTGTTACAGGGGGATTCAGCCAAAACCTGGCTTTTATGTCTATGTTGGCCTCCTGTTTCCCCGCAATAGACATCTATACGGATTCCCTGTCGCACGCTTCCGCGCTGGGAGCGGCCATGGTGATGCAGAAACGAACTTCAAAAGCCGGTGAAAAGGTAGAAGAGATTATGGATCTGACTCGTCACGAACCACTGGAGAATACTGGCATTGAAACTTATAAGTGGAAGTAAGAAGTGAAAAGTGGAAGGGGTGTGTTCATAGGCCGCCGGAAAACTGATAATTGTCCGGGGAGTTCATTATATTCGAAACCGCTGCTGGAAATACTCCCTGAGCTTGCGGTTTTAGGGTGTAAATTATTAATCAGACAATTAGATTGAATTATGATGACGAAAATAAACTTTGGAGCCATTTTGTTAATGGGAATCTTTGCATTGAATCTTGCCTTTGCCGGTGGGGAGCCTGACAAATCTGTTGAATCTGCAGAAGACAGTTCGGTAACGGATGACCGGGTCTACGAATTGAGAACCTATACGACTCATCCGGGCAAGCTGGATGATCTCCACGATCGATTTAAAAACCATACTGTACAGTTATTTGCTAAACACGGGATGGTGAATGTAGGATATTGGGTCCCGGTAGATCAGGATAATACACTCATCTATATCCTCTCTCATAACAGCAGGGAAGCGGCAGAAAAAAGCTGGGATGGATTCAGAAATGACCCTGATTGGCAGGAAGCTTTTGAAGCTTCTCGCGAAGACGGCCCGATAGTCAGTAATGTAGAGTCGGTTTTTATGAAAGCTACCCCCTACTCTCAGATACGATGAGATTCTCGTTTACTTGCCAATAAATAGACCGGGACGCCGGCGGCCAGAATGCCGGCCCCGATAAGGGCTCCTGTTCCGGTAAAAGCCAGGCTGGAATAAAGCATGTATGCACAGGTGGCCAGGAATAGGATCGGTGTGAGTGGATAGAATGGCACACGGTATGGAAGTTCCTCCGGGCCGTGACGAAAGCGGAAAATAAAAAGAGTTACGGTCGTCAAGAGCAGGAAAAACCAGAAGACCGGCGCGGTATAGTCGACCATCGTACTGACTGCCGCTTTTGACCAGACTCCAAGTCCGACCAGCAACAATGCAATGACTCCCTGTACGAGTAATGCATTGGTTGGAGTGTTGTTTTCCTGGTTCCACTGCCCGAGAAATTTCAAAAGACTAAAATCCCGTCCGAGTGCATAGTTGGTCCGTGCCCCGGTTATGATGGTGGCATTTGCTGTGGAAAGGGCTGTGGCGATCACGATGAATGCAACCAAGAGGGAACCTTCGGTTCCAAAGATCTGGTCGGTCATGTCTGACCCGACGGTTTCGGAGTTTTGCAGGGCTTCCAGTCCGAGAACATACAGGTATGTAGAGTTTACCAGGACATACAAACCGGTGATTAAACAGATCCCGAATACAAGTACTTTCACCATGTTACGCTTCACGTCTTGAAGTTCGCCGGAAAGGTAGGCGGCTTCATTCCATCCTCCGTACGTTAACAGAACAAAAATCATAGCCAGCCCGGCGGACCCTCCCGTAAACAACCCCCCATTCGAATCAGAATTCGCGTTGGATAATTCAGGCAGGGAGTCTGGTGGAACGGCAATCAGTCCGGAGACAGACAATAAAATCAACAATAGGACAATCAGGCTGGTGAACAGATTTTGTAACCGTCGTGAGTGGTGCGTACCCAGCAGGTTGAGCCCCGTCAGACAAACAATTGTCAGGGTTGCATAAATAGCGGAGCTGTAGGGCCCCAAATCCGCAATCAGAGTGGCATAGTCGCCCAGAATAAAAGCAATCAGAGCAATGGATCCGGTCTGGATCACCGTCATCCGTCCCCACGAAAAAAGGAATCCTACTGTGGAGCCAAAAGCATGGCTTAGAAAATGATATTCTCCGCCGGCATCCGGTTTGGACGAAGCGAGTTCGGCATAGCAAAGTGCCCCCATCAGTGAAATAAAGCCTCCCGCTACCCAGAATGAGATAAATTGAAATTCATTGGCAGAGTGGCCGGCAACAATCGGGGGAAGGCGAAAAATGCCAATTCCCACAACGATACCGACCACTACGGCAATAGAACTCAGGGTTGTAAAAGCAGGAAGCGGTTGATTGTCCGGCGAAGCTTGTTCCATCGTCAGTCAAGCGTTGCCGACCATTCTTCGATATGACTCGAGTTGTTTTCACGTATCTGAACTGTGCCGGTGATGCTGTCCCCCTCAATCGTTCCGCTATAGACGTACCGGCTGTCGGTGTTTGGGTCATGGATGATCAGGCTCATTCGATCTCCGTTGAGCACCGCCTCTTTGGTTGTCAGTGTACGGTTCCCGGCCCGGAGGTTTACATCAATGTTCTGATATTGCTGCCGGATGGACATGGAAAACTGATTGCCGTTTGCTTCCCACTGCCAACCTCCTTCTACATCGGCTGGAATCACCCAATAGTAGACGGTACGGTTGTCGATTCGCAATTCCTCGTCGGGTTCCCACTCACCCATGTCAAAACTGTGGGAAACAATTCGGGTTCCTGGACGAAGGTTTTCAAGAAGGGAAGGGCGAAGCTCACGATTTACGGAACTTAACAGATACATTGTAATCACCGAAGCCTTGCTAAAATCCGTTTCAAAAATATCACCCTCCAGGAACATGACCCGGTCGGTCACACCGGCAGCCCGTGCATTATCTTCGGCTTCACTGATGCGTTCGGGATTCAGGTCCACCCCATGCCCGACAGCCCCCCTCTGAGCGGCGGCAATTACAATGCGCCCGTCGCCCGAGCCGAGATCAATTACATAGTCGCCCGGTCCGACGTCTGCGGCATCCAGCATTCCCTCAACGACCTGGTTTGGGGTGGGGACGTAGGGAACGTCCAGGTCTTGAGCTTTCAGGTGATGAAAAGCAGCGAGGATAAAGAGTCCTGTCAGAATCGCGCCTGTCCGCAATACTGATCGAATAGAATTGGCAAATCCGGGTTGAGGCAGGTTTGACAGAAGAATAGATGCTGCAGAATTTTGTTTCGAGCTCATTTCCATAATAGTTACCTCCGGTATTTGGTTGTCAGGATAGTCAGGTGAACGTTGCCACCTGAATGGCATCAATGATAGAGAATCACTACCAGAGGGCTTTGCAAAATCACTGCGTGTTCAAAAAATGAGCGTTTTTTTGCCCAATTTCCACATTATCGGGATTTTAAAATCCTCACATATGCATAATA
>JBBDNC010000174.1:0-13083 GCA_040877875.1 Balneolaceae bacterium
AGAACGTCCGGGGGGGTATCAATCACGTATTGAAGAGCCTCCCAAACGCCCCGGAAATCAGGAATGAGAGATTCAATGGTTACGCCGGGAATTTCTTCACGGAGCAACCGGTGGCATTCCGCAAAAACCGGAGCCCCTCCGTCTTCCCGTTCATCCCGGTTAACCGACGTAATCACAACGTGTTTCAAACCCATCTTTTTAGCTGCATCGGTTACACGCCGCGGTTCATCCCAGTCGAGCCCCTCCATGGGACGTCCGGTTTTTACAGCACAAAATGAACAGGACCGCGTACATACGTCTCCCAGGATCATAAAAGTAGCCGTTCCCGCACCCCAACACTCTCCCATATTCGGACACCGGGCTTCCGAGCAAACTGTATTCAGATTGTGCTTCCGGATGGTTTCCGAAACTTCCTTAAACTTTTCGCCCGAGGGAAGTTTCACCCGAAGCCAGTCGGGCCTCCGCTGACCCGGTGAGTTTTTTTCTATAACGTCAAGTTCTTTAATCATGTATTCAGTACATATTTTCAGTAAGAGCTCTAACTTCGCTAACATCAGCGGATAAATACCCGCTTCTTATCAAACCGGAATATTCCCACGTCAGATCCGGAAGCCTGAAATTACGAAAATTGCCGGTCGTAATCAGGCAGTTTGCCTCCTTGTACAGCTTCAGCAGAAAAAATATCGCTGAAGTGTTTAACAATAAATTCCTTCACTTCATTCTCATCAATCATCCGGCCGCAAAGTTCCGAAAGGCTGGATACGGATTTGTCGCTGATGCCACATGGAATAATATGATCAAAGTAGGAAAGATCCGTATTGACGTTCAGAGCAAAACCATGCATCGTCACCCACCGGGAACAACGGATCCCCATGGCACAAATTTTCCGGTTGTCCACCCATACTCCAGTGAGTCCGTCGATCCGGCCGGCCTGAAGGCCAAATTCACTACACACCCGGATGATTACCTCTTCCAAAAAGCGCAGGTATTTGTGAATGTCAGTGAAGTAGCGTCCCAGGTCCAGAATCGGGTATCCCACAATCTGGCCGGGCCCGTGATAGGTAATATCTCCGCCCCGGTCATTTTCAATGAACTCGGCGTCAAGTTGCCTCAGCTCCGCCAGGCCTTTCAGCATATTTGCAGCATTCCCGCTCTTTCCGAGGGTATAGACATGGGGGTGTTCGACAAAAAGCAGGACGTCATGTTCCCGGGAGCTGTATGCCGGATCGTCCCTCGCCTTCAGTTTCTCCTCAACCAGCCGGTTCTGAATGGATTTCTGAAGTTCCCAGGTTTCCCGGTAAGGCGCCCGTCCAAGATCATATATATCTACCTTGTTCATAGTTACCGTCAGCCATCACCTTTATGCTGGATAAAACCCCCTGTTGGGGGGCCGGGTTGAAGGAAAAACAATATCCAAGCTGCTTTTCGTTTCCGGGTTGACTCCGATTACCCGAACACAATTTGTCATTTCGTCCGAACACAATTTGTCATTTCGTCCGACCACAGCTTGTCATTTCGTCCGACCACAGTTTGTCAATTCGCCCGAACAAACCCCTCGTCATCCGCCGGCCGAGAAGGTCGTCCCCTCTCGAGAGGGGAAAGCGAAGTCCGTATCCGCCGTAAGGCGGTTTCGGACAAGCGAGGGGTGTGTTCGAGGATCCATTTCCACAGCTTACAGCTTATTGACAAACTGATAACGGTTTACTTCCGCCGGCTAGCGTTGGGACATATCCAGGTCATTAATAAGGCCCCATATTGTTGCTCTGCCAATCGGCGGAGAGGGTATGTCCTACCCGCTAACTGGATGTTTACTGCTAACTGTTAACTGATACCAGATTCCGGATTATTTCGGCTGGGTTCCCAGATGCACGCCCTCGCCATACGCTTCGGCTACGGCTTCCATGACCGCTTCACTCATCGTCGGATGGGGATGGACGGCACTGATGATTTCATGGCCGGTGGTCTCCAGGTCCCGGGCCACAACCGCTTCGGCAATCAACTCCGTTACATGAGAGCCGATCATATGGCAGCCAAGCCATTCACCGTATTTGGCATCGAAAATGACCTTGACAAATCCTTCTTCATGGCCCAGCCCCGCAGCCTTGCCGCTTGCCGAAAATGGAAACTTTCCAACCTTGATGTCATATCCTTCATCCTTTGCCTGCTGCTCGGTATAGCCGACAGAGGCGATCTGCGGCTCGCAATAGGTGCACCCGGGGATGTTATCATATCTGACGGGATGCGGATTCTGCCCGGCCAAGCGTTCCACGCAAACCGTCGCCTCATGCGAAGCCTTATGAGCCAGCCAAGGTCCGCCGGCCACATCACCGATTGCATAGATATTTTCAGCAGACGTCTGATAGGTCTCACGGTCAATTGTAATCGCCCCTTTGTCATGTTCCACACCGGCTTTATCCAGTCCGATACCCTCAACATTTCCGGTTACTCCCACCGCAGAAAGCACAAGGTCTGCTTCCACTTCTTCGTCTCCTTTCGGAGTTTTGATAGTCACTTTAACTCCTTTCCCCTTTTTCTTCACTTTTTCAACGGAACTTCCCGTATAGATGTTCATCCCTTTTTTCTTGTAGATCTTTCCGAGCTCTTTGCTGATCTCCTTGTCTTCGACCGGAACCAGGGAATCCTGCAGTTCAACGATCGTTACCTCCGTACCGATGGTATGATAGAAATAAGCAAACTCGATACCGATCGCTCCGGCCCCGATAATCACCAGTTTCTTGGGCTGCTTCTCAAGCTGCATGCCCTGTTCATAACCGACTACGAGTTTTCCGTCGATCGGAATGTCCGGCAACTCACGGGGACTCGCACCGGTAGCAATGATAAAGTGGCCGGCTTTGACGGTTTCCGCCTCTTTGTCCTTGTCATCGAGAATGGCAAGTTCCTTGTCTGACTTGAAGACTCCTTTTCCCTCCAAAACCTCGATTTTGTTCGCCTTCATCAGGAACTGGACTCCCTTGCTCATTTTATCCGCTACGTTGCGGCTTCGCTTGATGATGCTGCCGAAATCAGGAGAGTAGTCCTTTACATTGATCCCATAGTCCTCCGCATGGGCGATCGATTCATATACTTCAGCAGAGCGCAGCAAAGCCTTGGTCGGAATACACCCGATATTCAGGCACACGCCCCCTAACTTCCTTTTTTCCACAATTGCTGTTTTAAATCCGAGTTGAGATGCACGGATCGCCGCAACATAGCCACCCGGTCCTGATCCAATAACGCAAACGTCAAATTCTTTAGCCATAATTCAATATTAACAAGATTAACAAGTTAGATACGCCTTCCGGCGGAAAAATAATCGGAATACGGCAGGTTTCACAGTATCCGAACCAGCAGGGGAATTTAAGGAACTTCGCTCACATAATTAAATCCATAAGCGCGAAACGTGAGAAGGGATTCGAAAAAACCTCAGGATTAAATAGGCGGGAGAGAAATACGAAGGCGGTGTATGATTAAATGCCCCTTCGAAAATAAAAAGCGGTTGGAAGAGGTGACATAATGGGATGTGAAATCCTCCGGACATGCCCCGCCTAGTGTCAAGTCTGCATCAGAGTGGATTGTAGAATGGAATGGCCGGATCTATGCCGTACTTTTCTTCCTCTTTAAGCCGGCAGATACAGGCTGCTTTGCTGCCGTCATCGCCTTAGGGATGGAAATTTTATCCGATTGTTTAATTAATTCCCGTCCGACCCTTCCTCTTCAGCGTCTCCTGCCTGGGGGATAGGCGACTGGGTCTCAGAGGGAAGACTGAAATCGGTATCAGCCGGAGCCTGCTGATTCGGCTGCTCCAGCGCCCGCTCCTGAATGGTACTGGTATCCGGTGACCCACCGGCATCGATGGCAAAATTGGCCAAAAGGCTTAAAAGCAGGAATGCCCCCGCCAGTACAGCGGTGGTGGTTGACAATAAATCAGCCGTCCTTCGCGCTCCCATACCCGAACTGCCCATCATTCCGGCAGCAAGGCCGCCGGACAAGCCTTCTTTCTGACCGGGCTGCAATAATACAACGATGACAAGAAGTATACTGATGATAATTATGATGGAAAGGATGATTCCGTACAGCATTTTATTTTATTTATTAGGAAAACGAATATGAATGAAAAATTTTTATAAACTTGAAAATATTGAATACCTGACTCTAAACAAAGTTCTTTTGTGAAAACGGGTCAATTTAAGATTAAGTATATTCCACCATGCAAAATGAACCCGACATACCAGCAAACCAGTTCGGTGAACAGATAGCCCGCTGGCTGACAAATACACCGGACTTCTATGGATATCTTCTCGAAACCGCCGTAGTGATCCTGGTGCTCATTGCCGCAAGATACATTATTCTCAAAATAGTCCACCGAAATATCCAGGAACCGTCTCAACGCTATAAATGGCGTAAAAACCTGGCTTATACGTTAGGATTTTTCGGTTTCATCCTGATCGGAAATATCTGGTTTGAAGGGATGGGATCTCTTGCAACGTTTCTCGGCTTGCTCTCAGCCGGCCTGGTGATCGCCCTGCGTGACCCCATTGTAGATATCGCCGGCTGGATTTTCATCCTCTGGCGAAAACCTTTTGACGTGGGCGACCGCATCCAGCTTGATCAGAATAAGGGAGATGTAATCGACATCCGGCTCTTCAAGTTTTCCATCCTTGAGATCGGCAACTGGGTCCATGCCGATCAAAGTACGGGGAGGGTGATTCATATACCCAACCATGTCATTTTCAGTGACTCCGTAGCAAACTATACCAGTGATTTTGATTTCATCTGGAACGAAATAGAAATCGTGGTCACATTCGAAAGTAATTGGCAAAAAGCGAAGCGAATCCTGGAAGAAATATCCGGCAGCCACCTGGAAGAGTATGTAAAAGACGCTGATCAGCAAATTCAAAAAGCCTCCAGGTCGTACCTGATCCGTTACAATTTTCTTACCCCGATTGTCTATACCGAAGTTGTGGGACATGGCATTAAACTGACCATCCGCCACCTGTCCGACCCCCGCAAACGGCGCAGTACGACCCAGTCGATCTGGGAAGATGTTTTAACCCGCTTCCAAAAGGAAGAGGACGTCGGCTTCGCCTATCAAACCTACCGGATCTACCAAAACCAGATCGAAGGCAAACCGGGTTTAAAACCATAAGCCCTGGTCGCCCGGCGGATAGCTATTTCTTATCTATTTCCTGTCCCCTTTTTTACTTGGGCAGCGGCTGGATTAGTTTGGGGGAATTTTCAGAGAGGTCGTTCACTTTTTTGCTGACACGGTGAACGGTCAGGTCGGTCATCTGATATCGGGTTTTTGCCTCCTCGAGTATTTCTTCAGCCGGATTCGTGCCTTCGATCCATAGCCGGGCGAGATCTTTGGTGAGTTGAAGCGGCATTTTAGGGTCAAGAGGCTGTATCAGAGCATTGGAGTCAGTAAGAAGGATAGCACAAGCCTGCAGTTCCTGCCGCCCGTTATTTTTTACTGTGATCGCAACACCGGCCAGTGCCATCAGAGACTCATCCAGCATACGTATAAAGAAAGGATACTCCGCACGCTTGCCACTTTTTTTCCATTTGTAGTATCCGCTAACCGGGATCACACACCGGTGATAACTTCCGTCTTCAATTCCCTGAAGAGCTTCATTCGTTTCAATAGAATTTATGTCCGACTCCATCCCTTCTCTGTCCAGTCCCCATCGAACCCGTTTCATTTGCACGGGATTGTTTTCATCCTGCGTATCTCCGGTTTTAAACAGGACCGGAATATGCTGTGCAGGGGCCAGGTTATAATGAGGTTCAAAAAGTGATTCCCGTTGAATTGGAGTATCAAAAAATTCTTCCAGGTCATGTTTATTTATAAAAAAAGCGATGCGTTGAATCATAAAACTTGTCCGTTTTTCCGGTTTCTACATGATAACAATTTTGTTTTGCACGGGTTCCCAAAACGAACAAGGTATGATTTTTCATGGATTCTCCACATTTGCTTTTATTTAAACGGGATCTTCACCCCGGTGCTGTTTCGGTAGTGAATCATATAACAACTGTAAGATGAGAGCGGATTGTCCGTTACACTATAGAGCCATCCGATAATAATCGGGTGCATAAAACTTTTTTACTATATTTAGTCCGTATGATTCACGAAGTTCCGGACGGAATGTGTTTCCACGTAGTATTGACTTTTTTAAAATCCGCCGTTTGGAATTTTGTCTGATTAACTGTGGAAAAGCAGGATTTGGGCAACTTGCGTACTCTTTATTTGTTAAACAAAACCCCTATTCGTCTCAAGAGAGTGCGCATTCTGCATCAACCCTGATTTTTTCTGTAATAATTATCTGGCCAGGCAGACTCCCGGTGAAAAATTGTTTGTGGAGAATTCCGGTTAGAGTATTGTCGTTTTTTGTTAATTGAAATATTGAATTCAAGAAGTCTTTGCTGAATCCTGCCGCCCGACGAAGAGCAGAACTACTGTCCGAATCGACGTTTTTTGTCGTTTGTCGTGAAAAGATCCACCGGGGGGGATACAGTCAAAGCCTTCTGTAAAGGTATAGAGGTATAATACATTGTCATTTAGTCAGTTTAGAATTAGTTCCGATATACTGCAAGGATTGAAAGATTTAAAGATTGAAAGCCCGACGCCTCAACAGAAAAAGATCATTAAAGCAATTCAGGAAGGTAATGACCTGTTAATCAAAACCGCAGAAGATGAAAAACCCGAAAGCGGTTACCTGGTCCCGATACTGGATCAGATTGCAAAACAGGACAGGAGACAGGGTACCAAGGCAATTGTCCTTACCTCCGGTTCGAACCGTGCCAATGCTTTAGACAAATGGATCTGGGGAGTGGGCTATCATGCCGGAATTGAATGTGCACCGGTAACCGATGAAGGCGAAAAACAGAGTCAAAAGGATTCGCTGTCAGCGGGTCCGACGATGATCGCAGCTACACCGGCCCGGCTTGCAGAGCTCATGGAAGAGAACCGGGTGGTTTTCCGTGAAGTACAGTTTCTGGTATTGGATTCGGCCGACCAAATAGAGGACTGGGAGGAAATCCAGACGATTACGCAGCGGATCATCGGAAAATGTCAGCGTATCGTCTGTGTGGAAGAGACCAGCGAATCCCTGATCCAGGAACTCGATCAACTGCTGAATGATCCTGAAACGATCGGATTCAAAGCCCCTGAACAGAGTAAACAAAAGGAAAATGGCCGTGCTCCCGAATCCATTGAGATCACTAAAAACCTGACTCAGTATTACATCAAGGTTCCGCCGAGGATGAAAATATCAACGCTGATGTCACAGCTTGAAAACAATTCCTCCGAAAATATCGTGATTTTTACAGCTTCAAGGAGAACGGCCGACAGACTCTACCGGGTCCTCCGAAAGAGCGGACGAAGGGCCGCCAGTATTCACAGCAAGCTGGATAAAAAAACCTATGACGAACGGTTGGAACGCTTTACCAGCAATAACGTTCAACACCTGATTGTCGGGGAACTCTCAGCCGAAGACCTGAATCTCGATTCCGCAACCCAGGTCATCAATTATGATGTGCCCGAAGAGATCGGTGAATACAAGCTTCGCGCCGAATTGCTTACCAACGGAAAGGGTACGCGGATCCTCTCGCTCGTATCCAAGCAGGACCGGAGTGATATCCGTGAAATTATTGAAAAGCTGGGATATGCTCCGGAAGAGATTCCCCTGCCGGACAGTGTCGATAAGAAAATCAGCCGGAAAAGAGGGGGAGACAAATCGAAATCCAAAAAGAAATCCGGGCAGAAAAGCAGGGATAAGAAGCAGAAGCCAAAACGCAGCCGCCCTTCTGCATCGAAAAAATCGAAAACAGAATCCATCAGCGGCCTTCCCCGTCCCAGCTATGACAAACTCAGCGGAGGACGCTCAGGCAAAAAGAAGGAGGAAAAGAGCGGAATTACCGGATTTTTCAAAAAATTGTTTTCTGACGATTGAGGGGAGTCATGCGGTCATCGTCTCTTCCCGGTCGAGGACAAAATCCTTGATCGCTGCAAATCCCTCAAGGGTTTTTGTGATATGCTCATCCGTATGGCCAGCCGTAGGAATAAGGCGTAAAAGTACGATCCCTTTCGGAACTACCGGATAGGTGACCCCGCTTACGAATATTCCATGCTCGTCTCTCAATACACGCATGATTTTTATGCACAGGTCGGTGCTTCCTTTCGTCAGAACAGGAGTCACAGGACTTTCTGAAGAAAGTACATTATAGCCGATCTCTTTCAATCCTTTACGAAGCTTTTTGGCATTTGCCCAGAGTTTATCCCGCCACTGGGGATTCTTACGAATTAACCGGAGGCGCTCTCGGGCGGAAACGGTGATTGCCAGAGGCAGGGATTTTGCAAAGATCTGACTTCTTGCATTTGCCTTCAGGAATTCAACCACACGGGGCTCTGTGGCAACAAATGCCCCGATCAATGCCACAGCTTTTGCAAAGGTTCCGAAATAAATGTCAATACCGTCCTGACAACCAAGCTGGGTGCCGGTTCCCGATCCGTCTTTTCCCAGAGTTCCGAATCCATGGGCATCATCCACGAGAATCCGGAATGGATATTTTTCTTTTAACTTAACGATTTCATCCAGTTTGCCCAGATCGCCGGTCATACCGAACACGCCTTCGGTGACTACTAAAATTGAAGAGTTTTCTTTCTTGTTATTTGAAGCCCGTTCCAGGTGTTTCTCCAGAACTTCAATGTCATTGTGTTTATAAACGAATTTTTCCGCCATGGCCAGTTGCTTTCCATCCACAATACAGGCGTGGCTTAATTCATCATAAATCAGATAATCGTTCCGGTCTACCAGTGCATGGATGACACTCATAATACCCTGGTAGCCGTAATTCAGCAGTAATGCCGAAGGCTTGTGCTCGAATTCAGCCAGTTCCTGTTCAAGGGCTTCATGCTCATCGGAGTTTCCGGTCATCAGCCGCGAACCCATGGGTGTACTATAGCCATACTTTTCGGCGGCTACCGCGTCAACTTTCCGAATATGCGGATGACTGGCAATTCCAAGGTAGTCATTTACACTCCAGACAATTACATCTTTCCCCTGGAATTTCATTTCCGGGCCGATCGGGCCTTCAAGTTTAGGAAAGGTATAATAGCCATAACCGGTTGAGGTAAATTCACCCAGCGGACCGGGCCTCCCCTCAAGTTTATCAAATAAATCCATAAAAACAGGTTGCTAATGCTTGATCAATTTGTTGTTAATGGAGGGTTTGAGACCTCATCATTGTGACACTCAGGATAATACTGTTATTTAGAGTGGGCAAAACTGCGGAAAAGGTAATCAAATTACCCCCTAATCTCAACGTGCCCCGAAACACTTCCAAACAGTCCTTCCCGGACAACCGCTTCTCCCTCTGCGGCTTTCGGGAAAAGCACCCCCCTGTTCTGCAAATTGTGTTGGCCGGCCAATTCCCCTGCAAATTTGAAAACCGGCTTGAGTACTTTGCATAAAAGTTTAATTTTCTTCTACTTGAACGATTTGCTTATGAATTACATTTTACTAATATAGTGTGTTGGGATGGGTGACAAGGGTCAGCCATTTAAATTTATCTGCTAGTGTCGTGTCAACCATATAGTGTGGAGTAAGCCGCAGAGATTTTTTCTTCAGGCAATGCGAAAAACCGGTGCATAGCCGTAGCTACGTACCTGTTTTTAAAAGAAGCCAGAAGGAAAAAGATCAAGACTTGGCCCCACATAAGTATGGTTGACACGACACTGTATTTGAAACAACTGGATATTTGTTATTATGGCAAAAGAAGAGAAATTCAAGGAAATGCTTGAGAATCCTACAAAGCATCAGCTACGTGCTTTCTATGATGCTAAAGAGAAAGCCTGCCGGGATGCTTTGAAATCCACCACTTCCAAGAATCCACACAATACCGGGTCGGATTTGGCAAAATTCTGGGACTTTATTTACGAGGAGTATTACGAACTCCAGTAATAACCCATTTCCAAGCAGCCCACGGAAATATCTATCCTGAACACATTACCCCGGGAGTCTGCCAGGCTTAAAAGATTGTTACGAGAGACTACAGGTTCCGCAGTAAATCAGGCTAAGTCCGGCAGACTCCTGGACAAGCGGATCCGTGTGGCCCGGCCGAGAATTGATTCTATTCCGGCTTGTTGACCTGCAAGGGCAGCGGGTCGGGGTTATCAGCAGATTCAATACTCAATTCAGCCAATTGCTCACCTGCCTGCCGGATTGGAATGGAAACCGAATTGGCTCCGGCCTTCTGCAAGGCTTCGTTTTCATCCTCCCTCATGGTTATCACATAAATGGAACCGGTGTATCCCATATCCCGTATCGCTTTGGAAGCATTCACTTTTGCCCCACGGTTGCCCATGGCGATAATGATCGATTTGATATTTTTCAATGCGATCTGGCTCCACAACTCCGTATCCTGAATATCCCCGTACACAACTCTTCGACCGGCTTTTAAATTTTCTTCAATTCTGCCCGGGTCAATATCCATTCCGACAACTTGTTTCCCCTCCTTTCTGAGCCTGTCATAAGCCGCCCGGCCGGCACTGCCCATACCGATGACGAGAAACTCGGCTTTTCCAATTGAAAGAGTCTGTTTTTCCGGGTGACGCACATCCAGTTCGAAACGGTGAAAAAAGACTTCAAACTTTTTCCATAATTTATCTTCCCGAATGGCAAGCGGAGCATTGATCACGAACGACAGGGCCGTGAGAAGTCCCAGAATGACGATCACCGACTCGGGGATTACACCGTTGGCTGCTGCCACTGCCCCTGCAATCAGGGTAAATTCACTGTAAGCCGTCAAAGAAATGGTTGCCAGATAACCGGTACGCGCACGAAGCCGGAATAGCATAAACAGACCATAAAACAGAATGGATTTTAAGGGAAGCAACGCCAACATAACGAGGATAAAATAAAAGCCATTCGCAGCAGGGAATCCAATCAGGCCGACTTCCAGGAAAAACCCGATGAGAAAAGCTTCTTTTATTCCCCACATTTTTCTTCCGAGGTCCTCGCCCCTTTCATCCGTGGCCAGGATCATACCGGCTACCAGCGCTCCAAGTTCACCGCTCAGGTTAAATTGTTCAAATAATGAAGCTCCGCCGATCGCCAATACCATTCCGAATAACAGAATGAGTTCATCCTTGTCTATCCAATCCAATAACGTTGACAAGACAGGCCGCAAAAATGGGAGGCCAAACAGCAAAACGGACCAGTAGGACGGAGCTCCGCCTCCGGTAAGTGCGATAATGGCAATGGCTACCAAATCCTGAACAATCAAAATACCGATTGTCACCCTTCCATAGTAGGCGCCCATCTCATTCCGCATTTCAAGGTTTTTAGCTGCTAAAACCGTACTTGAAAATCCAAGGGTAAGGCCGATCGTCACCGCTGCCGGGAGATCGAAACCGAAAGCGAGACTGACCGGAATAAAAATGGCGGCTGAAATGATAAGATGAAGAATTCCCACCCCCAGGACTTCCGAGCGAACGATATTTCTTAATCGCACATGGAGGCCTACCGTGAATAGCAGAAATATAACTCCCACATGAGAGATCTCCTTCAACAATGCTCCGCTTTCATATCCATAGACCGACAAGGCCAGGCCGGCGATCAAATATCCTACAAGAGGAGGAATATGAAAACGGGAAACGATCGCCCCGAATACAAAAGCTCCTCCCAACCAGATAATATCCATAAAACTTCCTCCTGCTGTAAATCCAAATTGGTTTTGTTGTTGCCTGTCCGGGGTGTCCGGAAATCAGGGTACGTCCAGAAAGCCCTGTCCCCTGCCCTGATTTTCCCTTGCTCAACCGATATCCCTAATTATGCCTGAAACCCCTACTAACACGTTCATTAATTTCAAATCGGCATCCGTTCCGTTGCTGAACCTGTTTTCAGGTTTCACCCGAATACCCGGATCCTGCCACCGGCGGATCAAATTTAATTCTCCTCTGCAGGACTGCGGTCAATAGATAAAACTTCCCGGATGATCTGATTTACCTGTTCAATTTCATCCTTGTTCACAGTATGGGCCATACCGGAATAAATTTCCTTGGTCACCTCTGCATCCAGATCATTCAGAATCCGGGCTGATTCATTTACACGCTCTACGGGGATATGAGGATCGATATTGCTACATCCCAAAAAGACCGGTGTCTCCTTCAGGGAACCAGAATAACGATCCGAAGAAACCGAATCACCGATCAGTCCGCCGCTTAAGCCGATCACTCCCCCGAAGCGGGCCGGGTGACGTGCAGCAAACTCAGTTACCAGACAAGCCCCCTGCGAAAAACCCAGCAACAGGATTTTCCTCTTATGAATTCCCTCTGCTTCCAGTTCTGCAATCAGATCGTAGACAGCCTGCAGGCCCGAATTCAGACCCGGTTGATTGCGAGATACCGGTGAGAGAAACGAATAGGGATACCAGCTATTTCCAAATGCCTTCGGGGCAGCAAAATGTACTCCCGGAGCAAAAAATTCGTCCGCCAGCATGAGGATGCTTTCTGCCGTAGCCCCCCGGCCATGGATCATAATCATTGCAGCCTTCGCCTCCGCAGGGGCGGGGCCGCGCCTTTGAACAGGCTGGTCCTGGTGAGGCCCTTTAAAGGGACGATGGGGATCCACTCGGTTTAGTGGCATGATCAGTCATTTACAATTAGAGTTTATTTTAAGCTGCTGAAAGGTAATAAATGTAAATGAAAATAATTTCAGGTAGAATACGGACCATCCTCTCACTGCCTGTCTTTCTGACCCTTCTCCCCCAAACGGCTTTCGTTTTATCTTTTAACAAATTTTTAAATAACAACACCTTGACTCTTGAAGTTATTTATTCTAAATAAGTATTTGTCGAAATTATAAAGACATTTTTTATAAAACTATACGAGGTAATCTGATGAAATTTACAGCTTCTTTAGCGTTCCTGATTTGTTTGTTTATAACAGTTGATGCTTCCATTGAAGCCCAAGCCCAATCGATGAATGAAGGGATGGACATCATCTCTGCTGTCGAAGAGTATGATGTTCCGTGGGAAGACAGCCGTTCCCGGGATCCTTATGTAGCACCGGACGGCAAAGTCTGG
>JBBDNC010000175.1:0-13049 GCA_040877875.1 Balneolaceae bacterium
TGCAAAGCCCTCTACTCCATTGCCTCCATTGGACCGGACACTCCCTGCATAACGTTCACAGGCCGGCTGGAAGAAAAACCCTCCACAAGCAGCCGGATTTAGCCTCCGGAATTCAGCCCAAACAGGTATCCTCATTTTTTTACATATTTGGGGTAGTAAGGGATTCTGTTTTTTTGTAAATAACTGCAGAATTTAACTGAGGATAAAAACCACCGATAGCTCTACTCTCCTGGCCTTCTATCTTCCTAATCCCTGTTTACTAACCAACATTTTGTCAGTCGGGAATCCCCACCATGTTGAGTTCCCTGGCCAGCCTGATCCCATGATCAAAATTCCGCAGGCCCATAATGGAAATATTAATCCCCATGGGAAAAGGAGTCGGAAGCCGGTCATTAAAATCCTGAATTTTCTCCCAGACGGACAACCCCCATTCAATAGACGCGGAAGCGGAATCCCTGCTGCCGAGGATTCGTGATTCAATCTCCTCCGGAATATGAACACCCAGCCATCGTTGAAAATCGACATCTTTCTTTTCAGAAATGGGAGAAAAACTCCAGAATATAAATGGAGGGCTTTTATCCTCTTTTTCCAAAATGGCTGATAAATCATTCAGCAAGGAAATGGGGGACTCCGCTTCAGCGATAATTTGAGTTGTAAAAAAATCAGCCCCGGCATCATATTTTTTTAACATACGTTCCGGTTCATCAAACTCCTGCTTCCGACGGGTCGGTATACAGATGTTGCCAATCGTTACATCCGTTGGCTGAGCTGAACGATCCGAAAACCGACACCGGCCCTGGTTCAAATATCGGGTTGCAAGTTGATTTCCCGCCGGCACAGATAAGCCTGGATACTCCTCATCACTGGATTCACCCCCAACGAGGATCACATTTTTTAACCCGAACTCATGATTTGTTTCCAGCAACCAGTTTTCCTGTTCCTCTTTAGAATGTTTAACCACAACACGGTTGATAACGAATTCAGTATCAAACCGTTCGGACAAAGCGGCTGCATACTTCCTCGGGCTTACCCTTTCCTTATGGGGTTTTCGACGTTTCCCCTTGTTGCCCTTTTTAGATTCGTCCTGAATTTCAGGGATATTCAGAGCATTGACCGTCGTCTCCTGAAACAATCGTTCAAGATAATGGGTATGTTTTTCCAGACGGTTTTCTTTTTTCCCTTTCTCCGGTGGTACAATCTCAAAAAGAAGGGGTGCCCCAAGGCCCTCGGTTGAGAATAAATCAATGTTCGATTCAATGAACATAGTTGAATAAGGTTATTTAAATTTTGGATTAAGCTGAATCATCTCAGCAATTGAATTGAGCATACTTTGCTTGATTTATACTCATGTTGATTTCAGCAGATACGAAAATGAGTTACTTTTAACGCCGGCCAAAGATAGAAAACGACAACTCAATGCCTCCCCGGCCCCTGTTGAATCAACTCTCAATGTTAACAGTCAGATTTTCTGAAAATAAAAGATTCCCCAAGCCAGGTAATCGTTCTTCTCACCATCAATCCAGTAGTTAAGTCCCTTTTTCATGTTAGCCAGGTATTCTTCACTCACTTGATCTCTGAGTTTTGCTTCATGATTTTCCGTAGTCCTGAGAACAGCACTATAATGATTCCCCAACTGTTCGGTTTGTTCTTCAAATTCAATCAGCTTGAACCCATATTTTTTCGCCACTTTCCGGTAGAATCCGGGTGACGCCATGCTTTCCAGGTGAATACGTTCAAGGATCGGTTGCAAAACACCTTCCGGGCATCTATCTGACTGCATCGGATCTGTAAATACAAACTCACTTCCTGATTTCAATACCCGTGCTGTTTCCCGGATCACCTGTTCTCTGTCCGGGCTGTGGAGAAATGCATCCTGCGACCACGCAACGTCAAAGGTTCCATCCTCGTAGGGAAGCTCCTCGAAGTTGCCGTCAACGACTTCAATCTTGTCATCCAGCCCCTGTTCACGATTCAACTCCCTGGCCCGCTCATTTTCAACTTCACTTAAATTCAAGGCTACCACTTCACATCCATAGGTTTTAGCTAAAAAACGGGCAGCACCTCCATATCCTGATCCCAGATCGATGACTTTTGAGTTTTCATCCAGGCCATTCAGACGTTCCGCCATCCTCTCCTGGGTGCGCCGGCTGGCATCCAGAATAGAATCCTCCGGCGAAAAATACAATCCGACATGAATATCCTCGCCTCCCCAAATAGAGGAATAAAAATTATCAGCGTCCTCACTGTTATAGTAGTCCCGTGCAATATCCACAGCTTCCAAATTTTCAGTACTCATAGAACAAAACCTCCTTTAAAATTTTTCCCTTTTTAATAACATTCAGCCTATAGCCTGACAGCCCTGTTGATGGAAACTTTATCGGGGGGATGACAGGACTAAAGCTGAATTTATTGTTCCAATTAAATCAATCGGCCGAATGGGGCTGGTATTCCTTTTCAGCTACGTGAATAAAAAAATCGGGGTCCTCTCTCTGAAAGGTTTCCTGGAAATCCCCGAAAGTTTCAATATTCTGAAATCCGACTTCTTTCATCAATTTACGTGTATAGTCCCGGCGAAGCGGAAACATATTCAAATGATAAACCGAGTCATCCTTGAATTGATATCGGAAACGGGCCAGACCGTCATCTACATGTTCCGGTGCTACCTCGACCTCCTCACCGCAATAGTAGTATTTGTGCTTGCTGGAATAACCGACATCCAGCATTGCATCATAATTACGCTGATCCAGAACCAATACCCCGTCATGAGCCAGTGCAGAATAAAACTCGGCAAGTGCTTTCCGGCGATCCTGTTCTGAAAACAGATGGGTAAACGAGTTCCCCAGGCAAATCACCGCATCAAACTGTTCATGGATATACTTGCTCAACTCCCGCCAGTCCACCTGTACGGTCCGAAGAATCTGGCCCTCGGTTTTTGCATTTTCAAATGCACGATACAGCATCTCGGGATTGCCGTCAGCACTGACAACTTCAAACCCGGCTTCCAAAAGCCGTACCGAATGATACCCGGTTCCGGTTGCCACATCCAATACCCGCTCGACTCCCCGTTCTTTCAATACATCAATGAAAAAAGTGCCTTCTCCTTCCGACCGTTTTTTCCAGTTGATCAGATCATCCCATTTTTCAACAAAGTTCTGGATATACTCATTTTGATAATGATCACTTTCCCTCACTGAAGTGGGATCATGTCCAAAATTTTGTTCCGTAAAATTGTTACTGTTATTCATACGATTTAATAATTTTTTGATTGATGAAAGATTTACATTTGGGTCTCCAGAGCCCGTTCCCTTAATTATATCAAATGCTTTTTAACCCCTCTCTTGTTACAAGAATTGATGACCCGCAACATCATCAATTTTTTGACCTAAAAAAGGTATATCTAATAAACATATTAACTCATTAAGTTTCAATTATTTAAATGATCATACAGAAGTAAATTCCAGGCCTTATATGGATTTACATAACTTACTTGCCCGCAATAAATTAGAACAATATTACAGATCAAATAATTCAAAAAAAGAAAATAAAAAATAAAATTAAAAGGTGGAAATTTCATCAAATCTGAGTAAGAGAAACCCCGCTTCACTCACACCCTTTATAATAAAGAGGGATTTTAAAAAATAAGTTCCAAAATATTGAAAAATTTCAAACGACTAAATCATATATTTTTTTTTTGAAATTAATTTATTTTTTGAATAAATAGGAAATTCAACAATAAACGAGATTGGTAACATCCTTAACAGACACAAAATCCGGCACCGGTATCGGGAATAAATATTCGTTTCACGATAAGGGAACCTCCTCCTGTCTCCTGTGATCGGTTAAAGGAAAACCGGAAATCCCATAGCTCCACTTCTTGTACAACGGCAGGCGGGCTTCTCCATAATCCCCGAACCATCGTTCATCGTTGCCGCCGGCAAAGAACTGAATGTAAGCGATCCGGCAGATCCCCGGCTCTCCGTGAATTTTTTACCTGAACGGGTTTTCATTATGTTTGTAACGATGTCGGATCAAAGCACGATAAACAGACAAACTAAATTCCTGATCGTTCTGAATTCAATGGAATTACATTGAATGGACGAAAAATGGACCGACAGGATCCTATTAACAATCGTGCCCCGGCAGTTGCTGAAGTTGTAAGGTCCATCCAGATATATTAAAAATCATACACTCCTATGGCCTTAAGAGGTTTTGAAGAAGAGTCTCCGGATACAAAAAAAAGTGCCAGGAAAAATTTTGACATTCACCGTCCCGTCTTCTGGCCATCGGTGATTTTAATCGCTGCAATGATCCTCTATACATTTATACTGGGGGAACAGGCGGAAACCTTGTTCGAGACGATCCAAACCGGTATCTCCAATAATGCAGGATGGCTGCTGGTCCTGGCTGTCAATATATTTATTGTTTTTTCTCTCTATATCGCACTCGGCAAATTTGGCAATATCCGTCTGGGGGGAATGGATGCGACCCCGGATTTCAGCACATTGGCCTGGTTTGCCATGTTATTCAGTGCCGGCATGGGAATCGGTATCATGTTTTGGAGCGTGGCTGAACCGGTTTTTCACTACAACTCGCCTCCCATGGCAGAAGCCGGAACGGCCGAAGCCGCCCGGCAGGCAATGAATCTGACATACCTGCATTGGGGCTTTCATGCATGGGCGATCTATGCTGTCGTTGCCCTCGCATTGGCCTTCTTCGCGTTTAACAAAAAACTTCCTCTCTCCTTCCGGTCCGTATTTTATCCCTTACTCGGAGACAGAATTAAAGGCTGGATGGGCGACCTGATTGATATCCTTGCCGTGCTTGCCACATTGTTTGGCCTGGCCACATCGCTGGGCCTGGGGGTCTTGCAGGTCAGTGCCGGCCTTGAACATCTGTTTGATATTCCCGACAACATCTGGCTTCAGGTCGGCCTTATTTTTGGCATCACTCTGGTTGCCACTATTTCAGTTGTACTTGGGATTGACAAAGGGGTACGGGTATTAAGTGAATTCAATATTCGCATCGCCGGACTCTTTCTGTTATTTATGATTGTGATCGGGCCGACCGTATTTATTTTAAATTCATTCGTTCAGAATTTCGGTACCTACGCTAATTCCGTTGCAACGTTTAGTTTCTGGACTGAAAGCTATACAGGTGGAGAATGGCAAAATTCCTGGACGGTCTTCTATTGGGCCTGGTGGATTTCATGGTCACCATATGTAGGCATGTTCATTGCAAGAATTTCCAGGGGCAGAACCGTACGTGAATTTATTCTGGGAGTCTTGATCGTTCCCAGCGTGCTGACTTTCTTATGGATGTCAGCCTTCGGAGGATCGGCAATCCATCTTGAAATGGAAGGAATAGGTTATCTCGGGGAGGCCGTACAGGAAAATGTTGCCACGGCACTCTTCGTACTTCTCGAACAGTTTCCGCTGGCCCTTTTCACCTCGCTCATCGCCATCGTTCTGGTAATCAGTTTTTTTGTCACTTCCTCCGATTCGGGTTCTCTTGTGATTGACGGACTTACCAGCGGGGGAAAACTGGATGCGCCGGTGGGTCAGCGAATATTCTGGGCGCAAACCGAGGGACTCGTTGCAGCAGTTCTACTGGTCGGGGGAGGCTTGAGTGCCCTGCAGACAGCTGCAATCACGACAGGGCTCCCCTTTACACTTGTCCTGCTGGTCATGTGCTACAGCCTTTATAAAGGCCTGAACCACGAGTATCAACAAAACCTGGAAAAAATGAAGGAAAAGGAACGCGAGTCGTATGTTGATTTAATTAACAAATCGATGGAATACAAGGACAATTAAACGGTACTAAATAATTCATTCAAAATGATAAAGCAGAAGTTGGAACAGCTCAATCGTTGAACCCGCCGGCCGGGTTGGCGGCCTCATCAACTTTCGAGAAGTAAAATATTCATTGAATCCCAAACCCGATAAGACTCACTAAACACACAACATATTTTCTGGCTATGAATTTACAACATTGGGTGGTATGCCTTGATTTGTCAAAAATAGATCCGATATTAATTCGGTATGTCAATTATCTGGCTGATAAACTGAAACCGGAAACCGTAACCTTTTTTCATGTTCTGGAAACTTCTTCGGTCAGCGGTGATCTTCTGGAAATGTTTCCGGAATTTAACAATCTGGACGATCTTGAAATAAATATTGAGAAAAAACTCTCGGACAAAATCGAATCCAATTTCAAGTATTCAGAAAGTAAAACCGAATTGGTCATCCACAGCGGAAAACCGACCGACCGAATCATAGAATTTGTGAACTCCCGGAATACCGATCTTCTGATCATGGGTAAAAAAACCGGCTATAAAGGTGAAGGTGTGATCCCACGGAAAATTATCAAATACGTAGTCAGTTCCATTCTTTTTGTCCCCGAATCTTCCCGTTATTCTCTTAAACAGGCTCTCGTTCAGGTTGATTTTTCCAGTCAATCGGCAAAAGCCGTTAAATTTGCCTGTGAAATCACAGGCCCGGCTGAGGGTCAGGTAACCGCTCAACATATATTTACCTACCCGGCCCGGTTTTTCCCGGCGATTCCGACAAAAGAAGTGATGAAAAAAATGGATGATCACTTATCGGAGAAAAAATCGGATTTTATTCAGGAATATAAACTGGATGAAGGGGTTAATTTTGCCTTTTCACTTCATCGCAAGGGGGAAAAGATGGATGAAATCTACGACCAGATCTCCAGGGATCAAACGGATATCATCTTTGCAGCCTCTAAATCCGATAAAAAATTAAAAAGCATTTTCAGGGATGATTTTATCGACAAGATGGTAAATTATATGTTTGGAGTTCCGGTCTTTATCCTGAAGAACAAAACAAAACATAAAAAGTTCATTGATTCACTGTTCGGCAGTTGATACAGATCCACGGGAGAACAAGATTTTATCGGAAATACATCCTATTAAGAAATTTTATCATTCCGCCGTATCTTTTGTCCTGATCCAAAAGTGAATCCAAATTGAGATATGGCGCAAGCAAATTACACAACGCACTCCGGAATGACAGATATCCTTCCCGGAGAAATTGAAAAATGGCAAAAAATTGAAGACCTGATTCGAACGGAAGCGAAAAAATTCAATTTCGAAGAGATCAGGACCCCCATCATGGAACAGACAGAGCTGATCGTCAGGGGGATCGGCCAGTTAACGGATATCGTCAACAAGGAGATCTTTTCTTTTCAAAGAGGGGAAGACAACTATGTACTTCGCCCGGAATGCACGGCACCGGTAGCCCGGGCTTTCGTCCAGCACCACCTGGAACAGAGGGGAGGCACTCAAAAACTGTATTATATCGGGCCGATGTTCCGGGCTGAGCGGCCGCAAAAGGGGCGTCAGCGTCAATTCCATCAATTCGGAGTCGAAATCATGGGAAGTGACGACGCAATAGCCGATGCGGAAACCATAGCTTTTATGATGCACATCTATAAAAAAATCGGTCTTACGAACACAAAACTGAAGATCAATTCCATTGGGGATCCGGAAAGCCGGGACCGGTATAAGCAGGCGTTGACAGAATATTTTAGGCCTTTGTACGATAAATTAAGTGAACTGTCTCAAAAAAGGCTTGAAAAAAATCCACTCAGAATTCTTGACTCCAAGGAAGAAGAAGATCAGGATTTGATTGAACAGGCTCCCCTGATCGATGAGTTTCTCAATGAAGAATCAACGAGTCATTTTAACCAGGTCAAATCGTATCTAAACGGACTTGGGATAGCATTTGAAACGGATCCTCATCTTGTTCGAGGACTGGATTATTACACCCGAACAGCCTTTGAACTGATCAGTCCCGACCTGGGATCACAAGACGCCTTAGCCGGAGGCGGCAGGTACGATTTACTGGTGGAGGAAGTGGGGGGTCCGCCGACACCTGCCGTCGGGTTTGCAGCGGGAATTGAACGGCTGATGATTGCCTGTGAAGAGCTCGGTATCGAACTGGCTTCTCCGAAAAGTGTAGAGGTGTATATCGTCACCCTGGGAGATGAAGCCCGGAAGTGGGGGCTCAACCGGCTCCCTGAGCTTCGGGAAAAAAATCTGAGTGCTACCATGGATTACAAGGGACGCTCTATGAAAGCTCAAATGAAGGATGCAAACAGGGAAAATGCCCGATACGCCCTCATCGTGGGAGACCACGAACTGGAATCCGGAAAATTCACCTTTCGGGATATGGAAGCAAGCGAGGAAGAGGCTCTTCCTTTTGATAAAATTCTTGAATTCTTCGATACCGAAGTGCAGGACAGGTGAGAGATGTTAGGTGATAGGCAGCTGGCGGTTGACAGTGTACAGGATGGATGCTAACTGTTTACTATTTACTGATCCCTGTCCCCTGACACCCTGTTCTCACTCTCCCTTGAGCCATTTCTTGATCTCTTTGATATCCATTTTTTCACCGATAATGGATAACTCATCCCCTTCCCGTATCTTGTTTTCCCCGTGAGGAAAAATGATTTCATCCTGGCGTTTGATCACCGTAATCAAACTTTCGTCAGGCAAGTCCAGGTCTTGCACCTGCTTTCCAATCATCTCGCCAGTGATGCTATCCCGGTTTACCACTATATTGATAAATCGTTCATCGCGCAGCAGAATTTCCCTCAATTCAGCTTCATCCCTCGCCCGAACCCATCTTTTAATAAAATCAACACTGTCGACCATTTCGGCAAGATGCGCCAATATTCGCAGATGCTGCCCGGATTTTTTACTGGAACTGACCAGGTAAATCAAGGCGTACAGCTTTCGGCTTTCGGGATCATCATCACTGACTGATTCAAATTTATCCTTGCCGATGGTAATCCCATTCTTAATCCGTACAAGGGCCACTTCCGAATCAATGTTACCGGGAATACGAAGATGTTTTAATGCCGTGCCTTCGCCAATCGGAATCGCTCCTTCGAGAGACTTTTCCAGTAGGTGATCCGAAATTTGCTGTTCATTCAAATTGATCCGTTTGGCCATTTCAAGTGATACCTTGTTTATCATTTCCTCATAATCGAGATTCTCGTCCTCCACATCTAACACAATCGACCGTCCTATTGCTTTTTCATACGGATCCTGTTCTCGCAGCCCTTTTTCACGCATGATTCCCCTCATCTCCCTTTCGAGTCCTTCATACTGATGCTTGCCCAGGCGAGCATGGACATGATAAATCGCCCCTTCGCGATCCACTTTTTCCTTGGCGTAACTGAAATACCAGATAACACTCACGGCTATCACCGCCAGGGTAAACAACAACGAGACGATTCCCATCTCCGCAATCAGGAGCACCGATATGAAAAAGCCGGCAATTTGCATCCAGGGATAGAATGGCGATTTGAAACCGGGATCGTACGCCTCAATTTCACTCTCCCGCATCACGATGACGGCAATGTTCAAAATGCCAAACAGCAAGAGTTGGAAAGCACTTGCCAGTTTTGCCACAGCTTCGACATTGAAAGAGAGGAGCAGCAAGATCATCAGAACCACGGTTGCTATCGTTGAAATTGTAGGGGTTCCGAAGCGGCCCAGCTTTGAGAAAAAAGAAGGAATCATCTCATCCCGTGCCATGGCAAGAGGGTATCTCGCTGCAGACATAATGCCTGCATTGGCTGTCGAGGCAAATGCGGCAATGGCAGCAATTACCACCAGGATCAGGCCAGTTTGCCCGGGCAACCAGTTCATGAATACTTTACCGGCCGTTGCGACCGGGGTTAAATCGGATTGTAATGCATCCGAATCTACAAGCATGACCATGATAAACACTCCCACAACATAGATAAACGTAGCGGTAGCGAGGGAAAGCATCATGCCGAGGGGAATATTCCTGTCCGGATTTTTAACTTCTTCGGATACACTGGCAACTTTGGTAAGTCCGGCATAGGAAACAAAAACCAAACCTATGGTTGCAAAAAATCCCTGGGGTCCAAATTGAAAAAACGGGGTAAACTCAGACCGCATAACCTCGAAAAAATCAAGAGAAAAAACGGCAAAAACTCCCTGAAAGACGTAAAAGAACAAAATACTTACAAGAGTCGCCACCAGTACATTTTGAAGCCAACTGCTTTCCTTCGCCCCTATGACATTGGTAATTCCAAAAATAATGGTCAAAACAATCGCTACAGGAGTGATCGGGAGTTCGATAAAGATGGCGATATAGGCACCCATCCCAATCAAGGCAAAAGCACTTTTGAAAATAAGGGCGAGCCAGGATCCAAGTCCTCCAACCGTTCCGAACAGCGGCCCGAGGCTGCGGTCGATAAAATAGTAAGCACCCCCTGCTCTCGGCATGGCTGTCGAGAGCTCGGCTACACTAAACATGGCAGGTAAAATCAAAAACCCGGCTACCAGGTAGGCTATAAATACCGAAGGACCTGTCTGCGCCGCAGCAAGGCCGGGCAAAAGGAAAAAACCGGAACTGAACATGGCACCGGTACTGATCGCATAGACATCAAAAAGGGTCAGTTCCTTCTTAAGACGTTTTTCATTTTTTAAAACGGGCATGTCAATGAAATATAAAGTGATTAATTTTTTTTATAACAAAGCAGGGCATTTTTCTCCTTGCTGAAATTTATATCCCCCGTTTAAAATACCAATCCTATCTGGAAGTCATGCAGAAAAATTTGATACCCCAAACAGCTCTTCATCTTAACCCTGCACATGTACGGACAGTACCTCTCCTAATTGTTAAAGACGATCACCGGACATTTGCACATTCGCAGAATATTTTCCACCCGGGGCCCCAAATATAACCTCTCACTACCCGGCTTCACATTCGTTCCGACCAGCACCAGGTCTATTCCATTGGTTTCCACGAGATCGGTAATAACTTCCTCCGGGCTTTCCCCGATTTTTACAACTCCCTCGGTTTGAACTCCAAATGCCTCACCGAGCTTTTCTAATTCGGCAACCATCTCATTTGCAAACGACAGTTTACTGTCCATTTGTCGTTGTCGAATATGTCCCCTGAGGCGGGGTTCATGGGTCACCACATTCAATGCCATAACTTCCCGTGACTTGTCGGGTTGTGCAATAAAAAATGCGAGTTCAGCAGCACTTTTGGCTGCCTGACTGCCGTTAGTCGGGACCATGATCCGCTGGGGGATCCACGACGAGCTGATCTCTTCTGACTTCACTATCATGGCCGGACAGGGAGAGACCCGTACCAGATAGTCGACAATCGGGCTGAACAAATGCTTGCTGTCCGGTTCCTTTTCAGTAGCTCCCAGGACAATCAGATCATAATCTTTTTTAGCTTCGTCAATGATCGCATCCCCCGGCTTTGAACTTTTCACAACTTTGGTCACCAGTTCTTTTTGATTGAAATACCCCGATAACTGCTTTAAATACTTTTCGCATTCATCACTGTTATCCTTATTCGTAACCGTCATAATTGTTACAGACAATTCCCTGTCCACACCGAGCTGATCAAGGATAGCCGCCTCAATCGATTGCAATTCCGAAGTGTCCGGCAAGTCCCGGCGCATCCGTACAGGCAGCAGAATACGATGTATGTCTGCAACGATACTGCCGGACTCCAATTCCTCTTTCTTCAAACGGGCTTTTTCTTCATCCCCTATTTCCACCCTGGTTAAAACCCACCGTAGCGCAACGGGAGCCATCAGGGAAGTAGCTATCGCCATCACTACAATGATCGAAAACATATCCTGTGAAAGGATCCCCAAACGAAGCCCGATGGTCGCAATAATAATCTCCATAGCTCCTCTTGCATTCAACCCGGCTCCAAAGCTGAGAGAAGTCCAGTGATCCTTTTTACCAATCCATCGGGCGCCGGCATAGGTGCCGATCACTTTTCCGAAGGTTGCAATAAGAATAACAATCAATGTAATCAGCAATAACGCCGGTTCCATGAGATTGATGATATTTACCTTGAGCCCTGCTACCGCAAAAAAGACAGGGGCAAAAATACCCAGGGCAATACTTTCCAGTTTCACATTTACATTTTCCGGCAGACGCGGCATCATCCCGAACAGAATACCCATTACAAATGCTCCAAGTATGGCTTCAAGATGCAGGGCCTGGGTGATCGCCCCCCACAAAAAAGCCAACACAATAACCAGCGTTAACAGGCGGTCGTGACTCAACACCTCATCCTGAACATAGATCAACAATTTTCTGACAATCCAGCGCCCGACAGTAAAACTCAGAATCAAAAACGCAAGAACACTCCCGATAATCTGCAGAATACTTCCCGCTGTTACGGCATCTCCGGCAGCCAGGCCGGCAACAATCGACAGTAAGATCCAACCCGTTGTATCATCACTCATTCCTGCTGCAAGAATCGTCTGACCGATGTCCCGGCGCATCAAATTCATATCCATCAAAACCTTGGCAATCACCGGAATGGCTGAAATCGCCAAAGCCGTTGCCACAAACAGGGAGAAGATGAGACGTTGTTCGGGGTCGGCAAGCAGAAATTCCGGCAGGTACTGGCCCAGTATAAAACCGGAGAGAAACGTAACGGATATCCCCCCGACGGAGACCCCAATGGCCGTACGGGCATGGCGCTTTATAAGCTGAATATCTGTTTCCAAGCCGGTAATCAGTAACAGGAACATCGCCCCCATCAGGCTCACCAGCTCCAGTAGATATCCCTGCGTTTCATTCTGCGGAATCACCCACTCTCCGATCAGCGGAACGGCACTACTGAGAATGGAGGGGCCCAGAATAATACCTGCAAGGATTTCACCGACAACGGAAGGCTGGCCGAGTCTCTGCGCAATCTCTCCAAATGTCCGCGCAGCTAATAACAGCACACCGACCTGGAATACCAGCATCAAAATATCATCATGAGGGGCGGCTGAAAAAATGTCCATAAATTTTGTTTCTTAATCTATTCTATACTGCTTGACTGCTTTTTCCAGGCATGATTTTAAAAGGTACCGGATTGAAGTTTTACTCAATTGTTGATATATGACAAATGTGCATCCCCTGCAACATCAATTTGCATATCTATAAGAGGGTTTTGAAAAACCAGGAGTTTTGTTCAATATCAAAGCCTGTCCGCCGGCCGGCGGATCGGAACCGCAGTTTA
>JBBDNC010000176.1:0-12896 GCA_040877875.1 Balneolaceae bacterium
CTCAGGAGCCGTTGAAACCTCCATTCCACTCTGTGTCATGATGTTCCGGTAATTTGTCAGGGATGTATAGTAGTCACCCGTATGCGCTGTCAGAAAGGTCTCAAATGTAGACATACTCTCTCCAGGCATTATTGAGTGTGGAAACTTCGCCTGGGAAACACTATCGGCGTCAAACTGAACAGCGATCTGAACCCCCATGTTTAGGTCTGCCGACTGAACAGGCAGAGAAATAAGCTGAGGCTCAATTTCAAGGTGTCCAACGGCCAATCCGGCATCCGGCCTCCAGACATCGACGACCGGTGTTCCTCCTCCGTAGTCCGACGCATTCATTCCTAAAAAGTTCTGCTGTTGAAACCCCTCTCCGACCGGAAGCACCCAATCAGGGCGATTGCTGTAAGAGCCGCTCTGAAATGACCAAAACTCTTCCTCATGTTCATTGGAAGAGAGAGCCTGAATAACATACCGGTTGTTTTCCCATCCGTCCAGGGAAACTTCCTGATCCCCGTGGTTAATATAGGTCACACGAGTCGTGATAAACCCGGGAACATGGTCATAAGCCGTAGCTGTGACCCTCTTTTCAATTGAAAAACCATCGCCGTTTGCAAGCCCGTCAATCATTAACCGTTGCCCTGAGCCTCTCTCATCTGTAAAACTTTCAGTCTGATAATCCTGAAGAATAAAATCACTGACTACCTGATCATCCGTCCTCAATATCTCAGATGGCTGAAAGTTCGTCATTAAAGGTTCGCCGGCGTCCGTAAACTCGATTTTGGTATAAAGTGAGTCGTTATAAATCAACGTCATATTTCCACTCATAATAGTTGGGCCCCGCTGCTTAGAGCAGGCAAAAACAAGGATTCCCGACAGGACACACAAGACAATAGATTTGATCTTCATATCATCGATATTTTAGTTAAATGAAATGGGGATGTCTCAATCTATAAAAATTTTAAATGATTATTTTAACCTGAATTCGATATCAGGGCTTTAGCTTATAGGGTTTATCCACCCATGAAGTAAAAGCTTTTTGTACTTCCCGAATCATACCGTTCATTTGTTGAAGGCTTTGCAAAACCCGGTCTTTTGCCCAATCTTTGCGTTATCGAAATTTTAAAATCCTCACATATAGCTAATATGCTGCGGTTTTAAAATTCCTCTAGCCTTAATCTTGAACCAAATCCCAAGTTTTGCAAAGCCTTCATGTTACTCATTAAAATTAAAAATACTCACCAACACTTTACATAAGCTTACATTCCCTCTTTTCATGTATCACAGCACTACATGAGCAGACTTCACCGAAGAGGATTGGATATTAAGCCAGTTCCTGTTATAGTAAAGGAGCTGTTTATAAAACATAACTCATATCATATTAATAATTATAAAAATGGAACTACAATGGCTAATCGGCTCTGCTCTCATGTGGATTCTGATGCTGATTTTGGGAATCGTTTGGGTCATCCTCCCCTTTGCTGTCTTTGGTATTAAAAGAAGGCTGGATTCCATGAATAAAAACCTCGCTGAAATCGCAGAACTATTAAAAGAATCCGGGGCCGACTCCCGGCAACCTCCAGAGAATGACCATTAACCCAAAACCTTCATTCTAAACATAATACAATGATTGAGTCATTTTGGGACTATCTGCTCGTAGAATGGGAACAATTTGTCGAATTTTTACCACGGATAATTTTTGGAATCGTGGTGATCCTGATCTTTTACCTGCTCGGCAAATTCATTAGCCGGCTCTACGATTCGATTCTGAGCAAAACAACCCTGTCCGAGACCAGCCTTCAATATTTTCAGAAACTGATTGTCGGCGTTGCAATCTTCATCGGCTTTGTCTTTTTCCTGCACATCATCGGATTCAGCAGCTTTGCCAATACCCTTCTCGCCGGAGGCGGCCTTACGGCGGTTATGCTGGGTTTTGCATTCAGGGATATCGGAGAGAACCTTCTTGCCGGCTTTTTCCTGGCCTTCAGCCGACCTTTTAACAAGGGGGATCTGATCGAATCGGAAGGTCTGACCGGCAGAGTCCAAATCATTCAATTGCGCTATACCCATATCCGATCGGGCGACGGCTGTGATATTTTCATTCCCAGTTCCCAACTCTTTTCCAAACCTCTTCATAATTATACTTTGGACGGGTTGCGCCGGGGACTTTTTACTATTGGAATTGATTATGCCGACAACGTCGAAGAGGCTTGTACCCTCTTGCATAAGACAGTAAAAAACGTCAGTAAAATTCTTAAACAGCCTGCCCCGGTGGTTTCAATTAAAGGATTCGACCCGAATTACGTTCTCCTCCAGGTCGGATTCTGGGTAAATGTACGAGACCAGGAAAGTACGCTCCCCCGCGTACGATCAAATGCCATGGAAGCCTGCAGACTGGTTCTGCTGGATCAAGGCTATACCTTCAGTGCCAATGTTTCTACAAACGTTGACCTGAACCGGATACAGGTCCAGCTCGAAAACCGGGAACCGGGGCCGTCAGATTAGTTTCGAGTCAACCATGAGATATGGGGGTTGGTTGTCGAAGAGATTTTGTCAGCCGGCGGAGCCCCGTAAGAGTATGGTTGACACGACACTAGACTAATCCGGCGAATTTTCTTCAGCCGGTTTATAGAAGAGAAAACCGGCCATCCCGACAAAAGCAGCATTTCGGAGAATCATCCCCCATCCGAAACTGCTGTCGCCGAATTCCCCGAAACATCCACAATCCCCTTCCATCCCCGTGGCAAAACCGTAAATCGCAAAAAGAAAAAACCCGGTAAAAATAAATCCGACGATCGAAAGTACCCACTTCTCCTTGATACGAATCACCAATAATACGGCCACGAGAATTTCAACCCATGGCAGGAATTCCACCATTCTCCACTTCAACCATACCGGTAGCCATGGTAGATACGCAACCGTTTCCAGCAGAGCAGAGTTGTCCTGCAGTTTCAAAACACCGGCAAAAACCAAAACACCTGCCAGAACCACACGAAACACCCATTGAACAGTAGATATGACGACTTGTTTTTTCCCCATGGCCTGCAATGTAAGATTTCTTCTGAAAACTATGAACGAATATTCCTGCCGATATATTCCGGGGATGTTTCCCGGGAAATCGAATAGACTCACCCGATCCGGCAGGTTAGCCTCAAACCGGAACAAATCCGGATTTGATATTTATAGATCCCTCAAATAAATGGCTACAATATCCCCCTGCTTTTCCTTATCTTTAAGACTTCGTTGAATTTATAGAATGGATCACCCCAGAATGATCGATAAACCTCACGATTATTGCGGTATTTTCGGTGTATTTGATCACCCTGATGCTGCAGTACTCACCTATTACGGGTTGCATGCTCTTCAACATCGTGGACAGGAATCTGCCGGCATTGTCACAACTTATTTTGATGCCGAAAAAGAGAAACACATCATGCCGATGCATAAGGACTTCGGCCTGGTACTCAATGCTTTCGGAGACCCGAATATTTTCAAAAAGGAATTAAAGGGCCATACTGCAATCGGACACAACCGCTATTCCACTTCGGGATCATCCAGAAACCCGACAAATATCCAGCCCTTCCGCGTACATTACAGCAAAGGGAACCTGGCAATCGGGCATAACGGGAATCTTACAAACGCCCGGCAGTTACGGGAGCGTTTTACCGAACAGGGGGTGTTGTTTCAAAGCACTTCGGATACGGAACTTATCCTTCACCTGATCTCGCAATCCAGGGAAGCGAGCCAAATGGAACAAGTGATGGATGCCTTGCGGCAGATTGAGGGAGCTTATTGCCTGACAATCCTGACTGATGATAAACTGATTGCCGTACGGGATCCGAACGGCTTTCGTCCGCTTGCCCTGGGGTGGATTGATAACTCCTTTGTAGTGGCAAGTGAAACGTGTGCATTTGATATCATCGGGGCGGAATATCTTCGTGATATCGCTCCGGGCGAAGTATTGGTAGTGGACCGGGAAGCGACAGACCGAAAAGAACCTTACTCCTATTTCCTGGAACCGAAACCCGGTACCGGAACCAGCCAATGTATTTTTGAGTATGTCTATTTTTCACGTCCCGACAGCAAGATTTTCGGGGAAAATGTAGACAAGATCCGCCGAAATCTTGGCAAGTACCTGGCCAAGGAGCATCCGCTTGACCAAGTTATTAAAAACTATAACGCGGATTATAAACCCATTATCATTTCGGTTCCCGATTCAAGTAATACCGCTGCGCTCGGTTATGCCCATGAAAATCAGAAAATGGGATACGATTGCAAGTACGATATCGGGTTAATCCGGAATCATTACGTGGGACGAACATTTATCTCTCCCGGTCAAAAATCCCGGGAACAAAAGGTGAGATCCAAATTCAATACGGTTCGCGGTGTACTCGAGGGACGCTCCGTGGTGATCGTCGACGATTCGATTGTACGGGGAACGACTTCCCGCTACCTGGTCGACATGATCAGGGAAGCGAACCCGAAAGAGATTCATTTTCTGGTTAGTTCGCCCCCTATTACCCACCCCTGTTTTTACGGAATGGACTTTCCAAGCCCCGAAGAATTGATGGCAAATAAATTCAATCGGAATATCCGGGAAATGGAGAAGGAAATCGGGGTGGACAGCCTGCGGTATTTGTCGGCCGACGGACTGGTTGACGCCGTAAAAGAAGCCAACGACGCCCCCTCCGGCCATGATTACTGTACAGCCTGCTTTACAGGAAATTATCCCGTACCTGTTAACTTCGGGGTTGAAAAAGAGGAAAACGAAATTGTATGATGGCTTTTAAAAAAGCTGAATTTATTAAAAGCTCACCGAGTCTTGATGAATGCCCGGAACCCGGCAAACCGGAAATATGTTTTGCCGGTCGATCGAACGTGGGAAAATCCTCCCTGATCAACAAACTGGTCAACCAAAAGAAACTGGCCCGTACCAGTAATACCCCCGGCAAAACGCGTCACATGAATTATTACCTGATCGACGATAGTTTTTATTTTGTGGATTTGCCCGGGTTCGGATATGCAAACGTGCCGGAAAGCGAACGTCAACGATGGGGGAAAGAAATTCGAAAATATCTATTGGAACGGACCACTCTCGAATTGGTCGTTCACCTCGTGGACTCAAGACACAAGCCCAGCCACCTGGATGAAGAGTTTTTCTACTGGCTGGGAACGAATAAAATCCCGTTTTCTGTACTATTAACAAAGTGCGACAAGGTGTCCGGCAACAAGGTCCGGCAGGCACAAACCCGGCTTCAAAAACAATTGCACGAAATGAACATTGAAGTACCGGTGATTCCCTGTTCTTCTGAAACCGGAAGAGGAATTGAAGAAGTGCAAGCCCTTATTTATGAATTTTCTAAATCACAGATAACCTAAAAAGATAACATAGAAACTATACCCAATGTCTACAAAAATCCTGCTTCTTGACAATGTTGATCCTTTATGCGCTGAAGTATTTGAACAACGAGGTATTAAAGCCGATCAACCCGGAAAGCTTGATAATGATGAACTGAAAAAAATTATTGGTGAATATGAGGGACTCGTCGTTCGCTCAGGTACAACCGTCGATGAAGACCTGCTCAAAGAAGCCAAACATCTCCGGGTCGTCGGACGTGCGGGTGTCGGGGTGGATAATATTGATATTCCCGCTGCTACCGCCCAGGGTGTTTTGGTGATGAATACACCCGACGGAAATACGATTTCAACGGCTGAACATACCTGCGGAATGATTTTATCCCTCGCACGAAATATCCCCGAGGCTGTAAGCCGCGTAAAATCCGGTGGCTGGGACCGTAAAAAATTCATGGGTACAGAACTGCATGGCAAGATGCTGGGAATCATCGGGCTGGGCAAAATCGGTTCCGAAGTAGCCCTGCGCATGCAGCATTTCGGCATGAAGATCCAGGCGTACGATCCGTTTGCAACCCGCGAACATGCAGAAGACCTGGGAGTAGAGCTTGTGAATCTCGATACCCTGCTTGAAACCACCGACTTTCTGACCGTCCACACTCCCCTTACAGAAAAAACGAAAGGGATTGTTTCCATGAAAAATGCGGATAAACTGAAAAAAGGTATCCGCCTGATCAACTGTGCCCGGGGCGGGATCTTTGAAGAAAGCGACCTGCTGCCATTAATTGAGAAGGGAGTTGTTGCCGGTATTGGAGTGGACGTCTACAGTGAAGAGCCCCCGGGCAAGGAACTTTATGAAGTTTTAAAGCATCCGGCTATTGTCTGCACCCCGCACCTCGGGGCTTCCACAGAAGAAGCCCAGGAAAAAGTAGCCAAACAGATCGCCGAACAAATGGCGGACGCCCTTGAAAATAAAAATTTCAAAGGCAGCCTGAATGGAAAGTCCATCTCCCTGCTGACTAATAAAGAAGTGCATCCCTATCTTGAACTGGCTGAAAAGCTGGGCCAGATGATCAGCCAGATCAAGCCGGAAAATGCCAATAATTTCAGCTTTGAATACACCGGAATTTGTTCCAAATATGCCGATGTGTTGACGGACGGAATTTTAAAAGGCATGCTTGCACAATATGTCAATGAGTCTGTAAACCTGATCAATGCCCGGCATTATGGAGAAGACCGGGGTTTCAAGATCAAGGAAACGACCAGTACGGATGGTAAAATGTATAAGGACCTCATTTCAATCCGGCTGGGAGACGAAGCGGAATACCGTGAAATATCCGCTTCCGTATTCGGCCCGGACGACTATCGGATCGTTGAAATTGACGGCTACGGAATCGAATTACGGCTGGAAGGGGATATCCTGATGTATCAAAATATGGACAAGCCGGGCATGCTGGCTGCGGTAGCCGGAGCCCTCGCTCAACAAGGGATTAACATCGGTGCCCTGAGCCTCGGCAGAAACAAGAAAGGTTCGGACGCCATCACAGCGGTAATTGTAGATAAGAAACTGAACAAAGATGAACTGGATTTTATCTACAAACTGGATGGTGTGAAAAACGTCAAATACGTATCCCTGTCCTGACCGAACTGTGGCCTGCAAAAAATAATATTTCATCATTTCTTTCACGGGGCGTTCCATCGGCTGCGAACCCCCTGTGAAAGGCCGGCTGCCAAAATCACGACGATGCTTCCGGCCAATGTATAGAGGGGCCATGCGATGGCCAGACCCTGTCCGGGAAGAAGATTCTGAATCGGGCCTTCTACCATAAAAAGCAGGGAGATCAAACCTGCGAAAAAACCGATCATGGCATCTGTTTTATCCGGTTTGGGAAAAAGAAGTCCCAGTAAAAATGCCCCCAAAAGGCCTCCATAGGTATAGGAAGCGATTCCCAGGCCGAGTTCTACAATCGCGGGTCGCTCGTCACCCGTAAGTTGCAGCCAGGTAAAAAACAGGGCCGAACCGGTCAGAATGACCCCCCAAAAGATGGTGGTCCACCGGGAAGTGCGCAATTCATGTTCATCCGTCCATCCACTCCCGAACCTTGGTTTCAGCAAATCGAACGTGGTAGCCGAAGCCAGGGCATTGAGTGAGGAACTTAGGCTGCTCATCGCAGCCGCAAACAAGGCGGCAATGATCAGGCCGGCAATGCCGGGGGGAATCTGTTCAACGATAAATTTGGCGAAGATCTCGTCTGTCGTCTGCAAATTTAATTCGGCCGGACTCATTCCCTGATAATAAAGATACAGCAACAAACCGATTCCGAGGAAAAAGGCAAACTGCAGGGAAGCTGCTATCCCGCTCCATACCATTGCCTTCTGGCTGTCCTTCAAATTTCGTGTGGCAAGCATGCGTTGCACAATCAACTGGTCCGTTCCGTGTGAGGCAACGGAGAAAACAGCCCCTCCGAACACGGCTACCCAAAATAGATACGGATCGGCAAGTGCCTCCCGCCAGCTCATTCCCGTTCCCCAGTTAAACAATCTCAATTTATCATCCCCTGTCAGCAGTTCCCACCCTTCTGCACCGGATGCCGGCATCTGTCCGAGGATCAGGATCCCGGCGAATAGCGCTCCGCCGAGATAGACCGCCATTTGCACCACATCCATCCAGATAACGGCCTTGATCCCCCCCAGAAATGTATAAACCAGTGTGATCCCCGCAATCAATGAAATAGCAAGGGCGTAGATCTGTAATTCGTCCCATTCGGGAAAAGCACCCGCCAGACGAAGAATAATCGCCAGTGGAATGGCAGTTGCAAATAAACGGACCCCGTCGGCCAGTACTCTTGTAACGATAAACGTATAACTGGCTGCGCTTCGCATCCCGCTCCCGAATCGCTGAGAAAGATATTCATACGCGGTCGACAGTTCCCCTTTAAAGTATGCAGGAAGGAACCACACCGCCACGATGATCCTCCCGATAATATAACCGAAGGTAAGCTGCAGGAACATGAGATTACTGCCGTACGCTACAGCCGGGATACTGATAAAGGTAAGGGTACTGGTTTCCGTGGCAACCACTGAAAAAAGAACCGCCCACCAGGGCATATCCCTGCCACCCAGAAAATAGTCTTTCGTTGACTGTTGCTTGCCTGCCGACAAAATTCCGAATACAGCAACGACTGCCAGGTAAACAACAACTACGATATAATCAAGTGTGGTAAATCCCAATCAACTGGTTCTTCGATGTCAGAAAAATTCACTCTGCATTTTTTGCATCACAAAACTACGATCCCTTCCCGGCATTCGATTCGATCCGTCGGCAAAGGGTGAATAAAAAATACAGGTCAGAAATTTACCGGTCTTCTCGGCGGCCCAAAAGAATACCGGGTTTTGTTATCGAAATAAAGAAACATAAACCAGACCATCTTTCAAAAGAAAGAAGTTCCTATTGGAATCGGAACCGGAACCTCCGGGAAATTTACGGCTAACCGGTTGACTCCGGCCCCACATTGGGGAGCCGGGTACATCCCCCGGACAGAAGACGGATGAATGAATGTATAAATCTATTCCGGTTCATCTTCAAGAAATCCGATCAGTTTTTGCAATGCCCGGCCGCGATGGCTGATCCGGTTCTTTTCTTCAGCATTTAGCTCTGCAAAAGTTCGGTTAAAACCATCAGGTAAAAAAACCGGGTCGTACCCAAACCCCCTCTCACCGCGCGGTTGAAGGATGATCTCTCCCTCACAAACCCCTTCAAATAGAAGTTCTTTTTCACTCACCAGGGCAACGACCGTCCGGAATCGTGCCGATCGGTTTTCTATCCCTTTCATCTCCTCCAAAAGTTTTAGAACGTTATCTTCATAGGTTGCGTCCGGCCCGGCATACCTCGCCGAATACACGCCGGGTTCCCCCCCAAGTGCCTCCACTTCCAGCCCGGTATCGTCCGAGAGAGAAGGAATTCCGGTTCGTTGATACCAGAATTTCGCCTTTTTCAAGGCATTGCCCTCCAGAGTGGGTAAATCTTCAACAACCTCAACGTTTTCTTCAATATCAAGGGTAGAGCGTAATTCGATTTCAAGAGGCGAGAGCATTTCCTGCAATTCCTGAATCTTGTTCGGATTTGCAGAGGCCAGGAAAATCCGGGATAGTTTTTTCATACGTAGTCAGTGTATTGAACAGGGTATATTTAAATTCAAGCCCAATTTACACACTTGCAAAGGAGCCGTAAAAATATTATATCGGTCGAAGAACATAACCGGATCACCAATTCGAATCAAATCAAAAGATTACAGTCATGTCAGGTAGCTGGGTTGCCGCCTTATCCTTAATTCTATTCGCCGTCGGGTACCGGTATTATTCGAAATTCCTGGCAGAGAAGATCTACAGGCTCAATCCCGACTATATGACCCCCGCCCATCGGTTTAACGACGGGGTCGACTACGTGCCGACTAACCGCCTGATCCTCTGGGGACACCATTTTACTTCCATCGCCGGAGCCGCTCCAATTGTCGGGCCGGCCATTGCCGTCTACTGGGGATGGGTCCCCGCCATGCTGTGGGTGGTCCTGGGCACCCTCTTTGCCGCCGGCGAAGGGACGCTGGCGCTGATTACCATCGTGGCGATCGTCACCTACTTCAATACGACCGGCGAGTTTCTCTCCCACTATCACTCGTTTGAGGAAGCCGGGGCTTCAGGGCTGAATATCTTCGTTGAAGGGGCCGCACAACTGGCCACCGGGCTGATGATTCCCCTCCAGGCGGCCCAAACGATTATCGCCGTCATTGTCATCAGTTTTGCCGCGACCACCCTGGATACCTCCGTTCGCCTGATGCGGTACATTCTCAACGAGCTGGGCCATGAATACAACGTACGTCCGCTCACCCGTATCCACCTGTCGACATTTCTCGCCGTCAGTTCCAGTGCCGCCCTGGTTCTGATTCCCGAAGGGCCCCGCGGACTCGGCTCGGGTGGCTACCTGCTCTGGCCGCTGTTTGGCACCTCCAACCAGCTTCTGGCGGGGATCAGCCTGCTGCTGATCACTATCTGGCTCCGCCGCAACGGGCGGAGCATTATTTATACGCTGGTGCCGATGATCTTCATCCTGTTTATGACCCTGTAGGCGATGACTGAACAGGTGTTTTTCGACTGGTCGGGACTCGGCCAGACCGACGGGAATCTGCTGCTGTTTGTTTTCGGGGCGATAATTCTCGGATTTGCCATCTGGATTATTTTGGAAGCTGTGGCACTGCTTCGGCGGGGTGAAGGAGAAGAATGATATCGAAAAAGCAGTTCCACTTCAGGTTGATGCTCAAAAGTTCGGCTCAGACCAGCCAAAAGATTTTAATCACAATATAATTAGATTAAAATCGATTAATAGGTTCCGATTTTTAACTTTTCCAATAATATGAGGAGTGTAATGCGTGCCAACTATATCCGTATTGCGATCATGATCGCTGCCATCATAGCCGCGAATCAACTGGTTGGTTGTAACTCCGGGTCAGACTGGGATGAAGCCCAACAGGCCGGTACCCATGAGGCGTATGAAAACTATATTGAAAGTAACCCCGGCAGTGAATACGTTGCAGAAGCCCAGACAACAAGCCAGGCTGATTCGACCCGGCAGATTTCTCTGCCGGAAAATACCTCGGTGGACCTGGTAACCGGACATTTCGAATTTCAAGAGCACGATGATTTTGTTCGCGTAGCCGACAGCTTTTCAGACAAGGAAATTTACCTTCAGAAGGAAACTTACGACGCTTATAAAGCAATGGCGGCTCGTGCGCAAAAAGACGGAGTACGGCTTATCATTGTGTCCGGCACACGTAACTTCTGGTATCAAAAGTCCATCTGGGATCGCAAATGGCAGAACTCGGAGGTATCTACCGATGTTGGCAAAGCAAAGGAAATCCTGCTGTACAGTTCCATGCCGATGACTTCCCGCCACCACTGGGGCACGGACCTGGACCTCAATAACCTGAATAATAGCTGGTTTGAAGAGGGAGAAGGAAAAATAGTGTACGACTGGTTACAATCCAACGCTAACGACTTTGGATTTTATCAGCCTTATACCGACAAGTCGTTGAATAACCGCACCGGCTATGAAGAGGAGAAATGGCACTGGTCGTACATGCCCCTGGCCGGATCTTACTTGGATTTCTATAACAAACATGTTACCAATGAGGATATTTCCGGCTTCGAAGGGGCTGACCTTGCACCACAAATTGAGATGATCGGCAATTATGTAAATGGAGTTTCCGTCAAAGTGAAGGATTATAATGACCCAAGTTCGAGATAAGCTTTTGTGACAACTTTATTACCATTGAATCTGACTGACCTCCTCCCGAAAAACTGGAACATTTAAAGCTGGAGAATTAGGGCATTTATGTTTTTTACCATGAACCCACATCAAAGCCCTTTCTGATACCCCTCTTGATCAGTAATTGGCTTTAATATAAAGTATTTCTTCTTTTATTTAGTCATGTCGAAATAAAATATTAAGCACTATAACGTTCGGTGTTTAACCGGTTTGGCCATTGCGATGTACGAAAGTGATAAAAAGAGAAATATACCGCAACTATGAAAATCTTTAATACTAATAAGAAGCGGCCAAATCCGGTTGAAACGTTTGTTAAGTACCCGACTATACTATTGCTTGTTCATGTCAAATTAGACATATTATATTATGTCTGAAAATGATAAGCCATTAGTCTGGATTCAGGGAGAAGTAAAATCCCCGCCTTTCTCAGCAGATGCCAGAATTAAAGCCGGTTTTCTATTAAGAAGGCTTCAAAAGGGTGATTTGTTAGAAATGCCGGACTCCAGACCGATACCATTGATAGGCAAAAACTGTCATGAAATTCGGATTAATGACCAAAATAAAACGTGGCGCATCATTTACTTCATAGATGATGAGACCATTGTCATATTGGATGTGTTTGCAAAGAAATCACAAAAGACGCCGCAGGAAGTAATTGATATATGCAAAAAGCGGCTTATTCGTTACAAACAATAGTAAAGGACAATGAATATTATGGACAAGAAAAAGCGAAAACAACTCGAAGAAAAAGGATTTCGCGTAGGTTCTTCTGCTGATTTTTTAGAACTGACGCCGGAAGAAGAAGCCTATGTCGAAATCCGTCTGGATATCAGTAGCCTGGTAAAGGCCCAACGTGCGAAAAGAGGATGGACCCAGGAACAGCTTGCCCGTTCAATCGGATCCAGTCAGTCGCGAATTGCCAAACTTGAAGGAGGAGATCCGGGCATTTCACTAGATTTGATGATCAAAGCACTTTTACGGCTCGGAACTTCAAAAAAGCAGATAGGAAAACTGTTAGAAGGAGAGTTGAAACCAGCCTGAGCCGAAGGGTATTTAACGGTCTGCCGAATGATCGGCGGGCATAATTTCTTGAAGTTCAGTTATTAACACTAAACCGTCTGCTCGATTCGGCTTGATATTTGCCGATCAGTTTACGATAAAGATTCCAAAATTGCTTTCGGCCTCTTTTCCGCAATCTTCAAAAGTACTTTTGCCGGCCCCTGAGGTTTACGCCTTC
>JBBDNC010000177.1:0-12711 GCA_040877875.1 Balneolaceae bacterium
TTCGTCATTTATTTGAATATCCAGAATATCTTTTGTCAGTTCGGTTAAATGATCACTTGACTGGCCGATATGGCTAATAAATTCCTGCTGATCATCTGTCAGATTTGAAGTATCACTTTTCAACAGTTCGTTACAGGAAAGTATTACATGGAGTGCATTACGCATATCATGCGAAACGATTCCAAGATAATGATTTTGCATAATTTGGTTCTCACGTGCTTTAAAGAGAACTGAATTCGCCTTATTCAGTTGATTGATGAGTTCTCGATTGGTTTTTTGTCTTTGCCGGATCGTCATCGTTGCAATGACTGTAGAGGCTGCAATGAAAAACAGGAAGGCATATAGATAATTTTGCTGTTCTATTTCCTGAAATATTAAATAGCCGGTTAGAAAAGTTATAACAATTGAAAAGCTTGATAATGCGTATATTCTGTTAGATTTAACACTCATTTTTTATCCTGTTTTATTCTCGATTGGCTTATATGGATACCCAAAGCAGACGGTTGAAACAGTATGTGAGACGCTGAAAAATTGAGGTTTGATCCTGAATCCGTTTAAAAAAATACTTACTGATAGATCTCGGAGGTTTGTAATCCCTGTAGTCGAAATGCGAAACTCCCTGCCGGGTTGTTGATTCTCCTGAAACAATTTATATAGTATCCTACTAACAATTTGAGATCATTTGTATCATGATTCTTTGTTTGTACTTGTTCACCGGAGAATACAAAGTTTCTTGGTGGAAGAGAAGTGCAGAGGAGATGGCGTCTGATTATTGAGTTTTAGAAGGCTTTGCAAAACCTTCTTAGAATCATTCAACTAAAAATTTTGGAGAATGATAATGAAGTCCGGAAAGCATATACTTGTAGTTGAGGATGATAAAATGACCGCCCGTCTTCTTATTTACAGACTTCAGGCATTAGGACACAGGGTAGAGCATATCAACGATGGTATTGAAGGATTCAACTATATCAAAGAGCATAAACCGGATCTGATTGTGCTGGATGTGATGCTGCCCGGTATGTCCGGATTTGAGATATTGGAAAATCTGAATAGTTCGGAAGATGTGAATATATCGGAATTGAATGTGATTATGTTAACGACTAAAAACAGAGCTGAAGAAATTCAGAGGGGATTTAAATTGGGGGCACTGGAATATCTGTCGAAGCCCTTTAAAATTGAAGAATTTCTGGTACGTCTGAACAGGATCGCAAGTACTACATCCACTTGATTTTGATTGAATATTTGAACGAGCATGTGATTTCTATCATGCTTGTCATAACCCTGGTGTTACTCATACTTACACTCATGGTGGTGATTCTCGCCATTTACTACCGTTGGCTTTCGGTGAAAAAAGAAGATCAGGAGAAGCTTAAGAAAGAGAGATTTGGAGAGTTAATCATTCAATATGTGAACGGGGATCTTGGCCTTCACAAAATTCAGGAAAAAATCGAAGGCAAAACCGATCATTTAATCTTGCTGCAACTTGTGAATAGCCTGAGTCATTCACTCGAAGGGAGAGAGAAAGTCCGACTGCAGGAGCTCATGGAGCTGAGAAGTTTAAAAAACCATTTTAACAGGTATTTAGAATCGTCCGACCCAATTCGCAAGGCTTATGCATGTCAATATTTATCCCGTTTAAAGTCGGTCTCTTCTGAAAAGATTCCGGTTTTAATTAATCTGACAACACGAAAAGAACCCATTCTGGCCTATGCGGCCGCACTGGCTGTGATTGTCCATGGGTCTGCAAAACAAAAGGAGAACGTGCTTCGGAATATGCTTTATAATCAGGATATTTCACTCATGGTTTTGAGCGATCTGTTTTTGAAATTCAACCAAATCGGGGATGAGTATCGCCAAAATGAATTGGCAACTTTAACCGGATTTGTCAGGGATGAGGAAATTCAAACTGACCGAAGGGCTTTGGTGATAAAAATTCTGAATGAGCTGGAATACCTTGACAGCGTGGATGTACTTTATAATATGTACAAGGAAGTTTTGCATTCAACGGTCGTTCCCGAAATTCTGGAAGCACTGATCAAAATATTGACAAAATTCGGTGTCGAAGAGATTCTTGGGGATATACACCGGTTTTACACCTCTTCCGACTCTTTCAAAGTAAGGAGAGCATCAGCATTTTCTATGGGTTTCTTCCAGCATGAAGATTCCAAACCTTATCTGAAGTGGTTAATAAACGATCCGGATTATAGAGTCAGATTTGAAGCTGCCAGGGCTCTTGGAATCTACCCGGATATTGACATGGAGCAGATCCGATGTGAAGTTCTCAGTCAAAAAGAATGGGATGAAATGGTTAATGAAATAAAAAGTATTCATGGATAGAGGGAGATAAAATGTGGTTTTTGCATCATACATTATTTGTGATCAATGTATTTGTATTCTTCTATTTCGTTTTTGTAAACGGCTCCTATCTCATACTGATTTTCATTTCTTATTTACAGGTAAGAAATGAAAAAAAGACAGAGGATTTTTTTGATCTTACCGGGCTTTTTAATACCAATCTATACAGATCGGCAAGTATCCTTGCGCCTGCCTATAATGAAGAATTGTCTATCATTGAGTCGACCCGGGCATTGTTAAATCTCGAGTTTTCAAATTATGAAGTGATCGTGATTAATGATGGAAGCAATGACAATACATTGGGGAAGTTGATCGAACATTTTGAAATGAAAGAAATCGACCGGCATGTCCCCCGCAGCATCGAAACAAAACCGGTCAAAAAAATTTATGGCTCCGACAAACACCCCAATCTTATTGTGATTGACAAAGAAAACGGCCGCAAGGCGGATGCATTGAATGCGGGGATCAATGCATCCAGAAAAGAATTGATTTTTGCCGTTGATTCGGATTCATTGCTTGAAAGGGATGTTCTGAAAAAAATGTTGATGGCATTTACCCTGGATGAGGAAACAATCGCCGTCGGCGGGGTGGTTCGTGTAGCAAATGGCTGTACATTCAGGCATGGAGTCGTTGAGCAAGTGAATGTGCCTAATTCATATATAGGCCGTCTGCAGGCAGTCGAATACATACGTTCATTTCTTTTTGGCCGAACAAGCTGGGATTATCTGAATAGTCTTCTCATTATTTCAGGTGCCTTCGGTGTATTTGACCGTGAAGCTTTAATCAGAGTAGGGGGCTACTTGCATGATACGGTTGGAGAAGATGTAGAATTAGTGGTACGCTTGCACAGATATCACCTTGAAAATAATATACCCTATCGGGTACGCTTTTTGCCGTTTCCGGTTTCCTGGACGGAAGTTCCGGAGAATTGGAAAGATCTGGCCCGGCAACGAAACAGATGGTATCGGGGGTTGACTGATACCTTATACCGTCACCGCCGTATGATTTTGCGGCCCGAATACGGTCGCATTGGCATGTTGGCGATGCCGTTTTTTTTGTTTGTTGAATTGCTCTCCCCGGTTATTGAAGTTGGAGGATATATATTCTTCACAATTTCCTATTTTTTGGGCGTCATTAACTGGCCGTTTTTTTTATTATTTTTAATTGTTTGTGTGGTTCTGGGAATGTTTATGTCGATTTTGTCGATCCTTCTTGAAGAGCTGACAATCAGAAAATATGATCGGGTTCGGGATGTTCTGATCCTTATCCTGTTTACTTTTCTTGAAAATCTTGGTTATCGTCAGATACACGCCTGGAGGCGCTTTAGGGGCTTGGTCGATTTCCTGAAGGGCAAAAAAGAGTGGGGAAAGATGACTCGGAAAAAAACTTTCTGAATACTTTAATTAAATGGAAAGAGTTTTTGTATTTGACACATTCGTCAATTATGCAACTGGAATTCAATTCATTGGCCCGAACGGTTATTGCGTTTGGGAAAGTTAAAGTTAAATTATCTATAATATTCAAATCTTCAATTTATCTTCCGCTTGGCGGATGATTTACTCCGTTTTCCACTATGAGCATACGCTACGTTATAAAAGAAGGCGTTTCCGGGATTAAAAGAGCCAGGCTGGCTGCTTTTACTTCCATTTTTTCCCTCTTGGTTGCCGTATTTCTGATGGGAGTTCTGACGCGTGTCGGATATAATGCCTATGAGATTGCCCAGACCCTTCGACAACAGGTTGAAATAGAAGTCTTTCTGCAGGATATAAGCCGGCAATCAACGGATGAAGTCCGTCAGAAACTGCAGGAGAGCCCCCTGATTGAATCCCTGATGTACATTTCAAAAGACAGTGCGTCGGCAATTTTCCAGGAAGAATTTGGTGTTGGCGGTGAAGCGATGGCTGAACTCAACTTTCTTCCGGCCTCTTTTAAATTGAAGGTCAACCGGGATGCTGACCTCAACGAAGTAGATCAATTTGTGCAGGAAGTGCAGTCATTACAGGAAGTAGATGAAGTCAAGTTTAACCTTGCCTTGCTGCAAATGCTTGAATCACGTATGGAAATCTCGGCTCTCGTGGGAGGAGGGCTGGCTTTTATCATCCTGTTTACTGCCATTGTTTTGGTATTCAATACGATTCGCCTGACCATCTATGCAAAAAAAGATCTGATTCGAGCTATGAAACTTGTGGGGGCAACCAATGGTTTTATCCGCAGGCCTTTTTTAGTGGAGGGGTTATTGCAGGGGTTCATTGCGGGTTCTATAGCCTGTGCACTTATTTACGGTATTTTTACCTGGCTCATCCCCCGTTATATTCCTCAGTTGGGGGTTTTGGAATGGCCGTTCGGACGCTGGTATTATTTACTCGGCGGACTTTTGCTCCTTGCGCTCTTTATGGGGTTGTTGGGGAGCCGATGGGCGTCAAGGAAATTTATACGGGATGCGACGGTGTACGGCTGAGCATTGAGTGCATGTGCAGCAAGCCTTAGGTACTTTGCTCTGTTGCAAGGGTTTTAATCTTGTCGCCGGTATTTTTCCGGCGCTGGCAGCTTTCCTTGTCATTGCAGGTTCCGAAAAAGTGGAGAGAATGACCTTTGATATCGAATTCATGGATTTTCTCCATCAGGGTTTGAATCTCCAGGATTCTCGGGTCACAAAATTCTATGACAACCCCGCATTCCCGGCATATGATGTGATCATGCTGCTGGTAAGCATAAGCCCGTTCGTAATAATACTGGTTTTTACCAAACTGTTGACGTTGAACGAGGCCGCACTCGACTAATAGATCAAGTGTATTGTATACGGTAGCTCTGGAGACCCTGGTTCCGGAATTTTTCATACTGAAAAAGATATCGTCAGCATCAAAGTGTCCTTCTGATGTATAGATTTCCTCCAAAACCATGAAACGTTCAGGGGTTTGGCGCTGATTGTGTTCTTTCAGATAGGTTCGAAAGATTTCTTTTACCAATTGAATTGTTTCTTCCTGGGCCGGATGAGCCATAATATTAGGATATTTATAAGGGTGCGGTTCCGATGATTCGACAACGATAGAAAACAGGGTTTCGTGTTATTTGAACGACAATAATTTTTAAATTGCTATGGTTTATGTTCTAAAATTATATCTTATTCTTAGAGGGCTTTGCAAAACGGTTGTTTTGCCCAATCTCAGCATTTTCGCGAATTCGAAATCCTCATTTATACCTAATAAACTGCGGTTCCGAATTCGCTCAGGCTTTGATATTGAACAAAACCCCTGGTTTTTCAAAGCCCTCTCTTATTCGGTCAACCTTCAAATAACGAGTAATTTCCAGTATGCCAACCATTGTAGCCTTCGAAACTTTAACCGAACTATACTGCAATTTAACAGAAAAATACAAAAATTCATCTAAAACAGCTTTTGCATTTAAACCTTCACAGGAATCCGATTATCAAACCATTACATGGGACACAGTTAAACAGGATGTGGGTGCGGTGGCGGCATGGCTGGTTGATAACGGGGCAAAACCGGGCGATCGAATTGCAATCTTAAGTGAAAATCGGTACGAATGGGCCGTGGTGGATCTTGCCATCCAGCTTATCGGGGGTGTAAATGTTGCTATCTATACAACACTGCCATCGAATCAATGTGAATATATACTCGAGGACTCCGAATCGACTTTCTTTTTTGTTTCAACGAGCATTCAGCTTAAGAAAGCAGTTGAGATATTTGACCGCTGCGAGGATGTCAGACGTGTAATTGCTTTTGATGAACCCAGGGTTACCGGTTTGCTTGACAACAACTATGTGACTCTCTTCAATAAAGTTCTTGAAGAAGGCAGGAAGAGGGAGAAAAAGTATAGTGAGAAGATTAAAGAGTATGGCAATAACGTAACTTCCGAAACACTGGCAACCCTGATCTATACTTCTGGGACCACAGGGAAGCCGAAGGGGGCCATGCTGACCCACCGGAATATCGTCAGTAATATCAAATCTGCACACGAGGCGATTCATATTGATGATCAGGACCGCTGCCTTTCTTTTCTGCCTTTATCCCATTCGTTTGAACGTACAGGCGGTTACTATGCCATGGTGGCCGGAGGAGCGGAGATTTATTATGCTGAAAGTGTGGATACGGTTGCAAGAAATATGATTGAGGCTAAACCAACGATCGTTGTGAGTGTGCCCAGGCTATTTGAGAAAATTTATAACCTTGTGACAAAAAGTATTGAAGAGGGGAATGCCGTAAAAAAAACCATCTTTCATTGGTCGATGAAGGTAGGAAGGAAGTATTCAAAGGGAGACCGGGGGTGGGGCAGTTTCCAGAAGCCGATCGCCGATGCCCTGGTATTCAATAAACTGAAACAGAAAACAGGGGGGAATATCCGGTTTTTTGTATCCGGGGGAGCGGCACTGCCGGCTGAAATAGGCGAGTTCTTTATGTCGGCAGGATTAAATATCCTGGAAGGATATGGCTTAACGGAAACCTCACCTGTTATGACTTGTAACCGATACGGGGATGAAAAAATGGGGACTGTAGGAAAAGTGATTAACGGGGTGACAGTCGGCATTCAACGGTTTGAAGACAATGAGATCATTGCTAAAATCAGCGGGGAGGATTACCCGACCGGCTTGAGTTCCGAATCGGGAGAGATTCTATGCAAAGGGCCGAATGTCATGAAAGGTTATTGGAAGGATGAACAATCAACAAGGGAAATGATAGATGATGAGGGATGGCTGCATACCGGTGATGTGGGTCGGTTTATAAATGGCCGCCTGCAGATTACCGATCGGATAAAGCATATGATTGTGAATGCAGGGGGCAAGAACATTTATCCGGGGCCGATTGAGGATCTGTTCAAGACGAGTAAATGGGTGGATCAGCTTGTAGTTGTAGGAGAGAGAAAGACCTATATGGCAGCATTGATTGTCCCGGATTTTGAATCCCTTGAAAAATATGCCGACAGGAAAGAGATCGAATATCAGTCCGTCGATGAATTGATAAGCAACGAATCTATTCTAAATCTGTATAAAAAAGAGATTCGTGAGTTTTCCAGGGAGCTGGCTTCGCATGAAAAGATCAGGGACTTTCGATTGCTTTCGGATGAATTCACGGTAGAATCAGGCGAACTGACCCCGACTCTGAAAGTTAAAAGAAGAGTGATTGAGCAGAAATACGGAAATCTTATTGAAGACATTTATAAAGATGACCGGTCATAAGGCAGAGGGGAGATGCGCCCTCCGGCCCTCTCATTTTTCCGCTTTTTGTGTCTTTCCCATCATCCGGTTCAAGACTCTGTCCAGTTTATTCAGGAACAGGTTGATCTGCCCGACCGTATTATCCTTGCCGAAACTTAACCGCATACTCGAGGCAGCAATACGATCTTCTATACCGATTTCGGTCAATACATGAGACGGGTCTACCGCTCCCGAGGTGCAAGCTGAGCCATTGGAGACACAAATCCCCTCAATGTCCAGGTTTAAAAGCAACATTTCACCGTCGAGCCGGCTATTTCCGGGAGGTATAAGTCCGATATTCACGATATGCGGAGCCCCTCCCTTTTCCGGGCCGTTGATTTGAAACCGACCCTCGAACTTGTGTCTGAGCTGCTTCATCAAGTGATTGCGCAGTTTGACAAAGTGACTTCGCCGGTCGTCCATTTCCGCAATCGACAATTCGAGAGCTTTGGCAAATCCCACGATCCCGGGCACATTAGAGGTGCCGCCGCGCCGTCTGCGTTCCTGGGATCCTCCCGTCATCCATGGGATCCAGGGGGCTCCATTTTTGATATACATAGCTCCCACACCCTTTGGCCCGTATATTTTATGGGCACTCATACTCAAGAAATCGATTCCCGAATCTTTTACATTCACAGGAAGTTTCCCAATGCTTTGTACCGTATCGGAATGAAACGGAACATTGTATTTGTGACAGACCTCCGCAATCTCCCCGATGGGGTTGATCGACCCCACTTCGTTATTAATATGCATCAGGGTAACCAGAGCTGTAGAATCATCGATCACTTCTTCAACCTGTGTGGCTGAGACGGTTCCATTTGTATCCGGTTTGAGATACACCGGCTTGCCGCCGTGCCGTTTGAGGGATTCTACGGTATGGAGAACAGCATGATGCTCAACTGGGGAGGTAATCATTTTCTTCTTCTCCCCTGATACCTCGAAAACACCCCTGATCAAAGCGTTATCACATTCCGTTCCCCCGCTTGTAAATACAATCTCGGAAGGTTCGGCATGAATCAGGGAGGCAATATTCTCTCTTGCTTCCTCGATTGCAACTTTAGCCGTGTGTCCCTTGTGATGGGGTGAACTCGCATTACCATACTCCGATTTCAGGTAGGGCATCATGGCTTCCAATACCCGGTTATCTATCGGTGTGGTTGCGGCATGATCGAAATAAACAAGATCCATGTTAAAATTCCGGTTTTCATAATTTTTCACCGTCCATTTATCCGCAGGCAGGCGGATTTGTCAATCGCCAGGGCGAAAAACCTCGTAAGACGAATATCTGAACTCAAAATAGTGATTGCAGACAATGAAAATATCCAATTCACGGCAGAAAAACATCCCCTGATACAGGGGGGTTTTACTATAATCACTTTGTTCTTATTTTAACCTTTTACTAACTCGTTTATTTTAATTTCAAAATCAACTTATGAACAAGCTTACACTGACTGATGTAGAGTTAACCGGAAAAACCGTCTTGATGAGGGTAGATTTTAATGTTCCTATTGAAAACGGAACCATTACGGATGATAACCGTATCCGGCAGGCTCTCCGGTCGATTAACTATATCCTGGACAAGGATGCCAAATTGGTCCTCACAAGCCACCTGGGCAGACCCGGCGGGAAAACGGATCCGGAGTACAGTTTGGAACCGGTGGCCACTCACCTGAAAAGCCTGATCTCACAAAAAGTACATTTTGCGTCGGACTGTATCGGTCCGAAAGCGGAAAAAGTGATTCAGGATGCAGAAATGGGGGAAGTTGTCCTGCTTGAAAACGTCCGCTTCCATCCTGGAGAAAAGAAGAATGACCCGGAATTCAGCCAAAAGCTTGCCGCACATGCTGATCTTTTTGTGAATGATGCATTCGGGAGCAGTCATCGTGCCCATTCTTCTGTGGCGGGAGTCACTGAATTTCTGCAGCCGGCTGTTTCCGGTTTTCTACTGGAAAAGGAAATACAATATTTCAATGACAGTGTGAATCATCCTGAACGACCCTTTATTGCGATTCTCGGGGGAGCAAAAGTATCAGACAAAATCGGGGTGATCGAAAACCTTCTTGACAAGGTGAATACGATTTTAATCGGCGGGGGGATGACGTATACCTTTTATAAGGCGAAGGGCCTGCCAATTGGAGATTCACTCCTGGAGGAAGAGAAAGTTGAGTTGGCCGGCAGACTGATGAAGACGGCGGAAGACAAAGGAGTTGAAATCCTGTTGCCAACGGATTCGGTTGTTGCGAAGGAGTTTAAAAATGATACGGACTTTAAGGTTGTAGGTGAAAATGGAATCGAAGATGGATGGATGGCATTGGATATTGGACCCGAAACGATAAAGTTGTATACCGAAAGGATCCTTGATGCCAGGACGGTTGTCTGGAACGGACCGATGGGAGTATTTGAAATGGATAATTTTACAAAAGGTACATTTGAGGTTGCCAGGGCACTTTCGGAAGTTACGAAAAATGGAGCGATCACCATCATAGGAGGGGGTGATTCTGCTTCGGCTATCCGGAAAGCCGGCCTGGAAGAAAACGTATCGCACGTTTCCACCGGTGGAGGGGCAAGCCTGGAGTTTCTCGAAGGCAAGGAATTACCCGGCGTGAGTGCTCTTACGGATGCATCGACGAGTTAGTAACATTGGGTTGTGCAGGATGAGGAGCCTTCGGGTATCGTGCGGGTTTTGGCTTATATCAGGTTCCGGAAAGTATGTCTGTGTGTTCAGGGAGTGTGAAATACTGGACAGGATATTTTTCCATTTACCCCTTGGTACAATGCGGTCGGCGTGCAGCGCCATTACAATGAATTATCAGAATCGAACTCTTGCCTGAAAACCCAGGTCACTTCTTCGATTACCGTCGATTTGTGTCGGCCCGCTGCCAATCCTGCTTCGGTTTGAGTAGATCGAAATAGAAGCTTTAAACCAGAGCCGGAGCCAGTCAGCCGGTTGCCAGGAAATGAGAAGATAAAACCGTTGTCCGTGGTCAAACAACATTGCATTGGAGAGTACATAGAGAAGATCATTTTCAAATTGATACACTCTGGAGTTAAATCCTTCGGTTTCAAAGAGAGTGAACCGGGCGTCAACCGTAAGGTGATCGCCGGGGGTATATCTGAAATCCTGGTAAACTAAAAAACCGATTTCAGGCTCTGTTGCCGCCGGGCGGGAACGGACGATTTCTAGCCTGCTTCGGATTCGAAATTTCGGATGAATCTGCCGGCTGAAATGCAATCGGGTGTTGAGCCTTTTACTCTCATCGGGAATTCGCTCGACTTCACCGAATTCGTCGACCGTTGAATATTCTTCCCCCCTTTTTTTCTGTCGGATTTGAAGATAAATTTCGGTCTGTTTGCCGGGTTGGTATTCCAGTAGTATCAGCCATTCGTTGCCCCGGGAAGGATGACGGGTTAAAAAACGTGGAGCGGGGAAATAAAAACGGTCAACATATCCGCTTACCTGAAATGATTCAGACAGCTTGTGTTTTAATCCGGCGTAAAATCCGTATTCATTTTGAGGCTGAAGAGTTTGTTCGCCAAATGCGGTTCCGAAAACAGGTTGAAACCGTTTACCGTAATTCCGGTAGGAGAGCACTCCCGTTGTTTTTTCACTGACTTTGATCTCGGTACCTGAGATGAACCCGTATCCGCCATTCTGTGATCTTCCCGCTTCACCGTACACTAAAAAGGGCCCTGTCGCAAGCCGGAAATCTGCAGAGAAAGATGAATTTACTTTCCCATAAAAATCATAGAGCTGGTAGGGTTGAGTTCCTTTCAGAACCGGCCGGTCAAACCTGTTTATCAGACCGGTGATCCCGACGAACCCGTTGGGTAGTTCGGCCCGAATACGGCCGCCTGTTGTGACCTGTTCCGTATTAAATCTTCTGCCGAGTTCATTCAGGGTCCGGTGATATCCGTAATTAGACGGAAAACGAATGGTATCTTCACGAACCACGGATGCAGTCAGTTTTCGAAAAGAATAGAATCCGGTAATCTGAATTCGGTTTCCGTAGGTGGCCGCTATGCCCCTGAAAAAATCCGTTTCCTGGGCAGATGTATAAGGCCGGAGTCCCTGTTCCTTTTTATGTACACTCCGAATCACTGCCCTTCCCTTGCCAAAAGAAGTTCCGTTCCAGAGTATCAATCCTTGTCCCATGCGTAGGCTGTAGTCACCGACAACCACAGTTTTCCATCGGTTTAAATCCCGAACCGAGATATGCCAGGAATTGAAATCAAATCGGGTCAGCCCGGCTAATTTTTCACCGGGATCTTTTTCCTGAGTAAGATTCATGGAGAGATGGTCACTTTGATACCTGAAGCGCTGATAATATTTAACAGGACTCCCGACATAACCGCCGGAGTTCTCTCCCCGCCGATAAGCTTCCTGTTTTTGCACTACACTCTGGATCCGTGAAAACCCTTCAAACCTGTCTCCTGAAGTCCAAAAACGAGGATTCGTGTAGAGGATGCGTCTGAGTTCTGCCGGTTCTCCTGCCGTTACGTAAGGCAGGAGCCGGCTAACCGTGACCTGGCCGATACCTTTCACCTGAATGAGTTCCCCGGTATTCTCAAATGGTTTTATATTTTTCCGATGATGAATGATTGACCGGGCAAGCCTGATATTTATAGATGGAAGCTGAAGGAGCTCGTCCATTGAGGCCCGGTTTATATTGACAGGGTCGGCGGCCAGTTGACGGAGGGACTCAACCAGGTCCTCCAAATCGGGAAGGGAATCTTTATCCCCCATTTCATCTATCGTCTGTTCAATCTCCGTATCTGTCTGCAGGGCCAAACCCGACGAGGGGAGGAAGAATGTAATCGCAAGGCTCAATGCTGCCGTCCACAACATATATGCAGAGATGACTCGGTTTGAATTCACATTCACTGAGAGTAGTGGGTTCATTTTGACAATGAAGGATCAACCGGCGGCGAACCTGCCGTGCTATCCATATCATTATGATCCATAAAACCACAATTCCTTACAGTCGGTAAGGCTCTTTGTCCTGTCTAGTGTCGTGTCAAACATACTCTTGCGGGGCCAAGCCTCGATCTTTTACCGTCTGGCTTCTTTAAAAAACAGCTACGTAGCTACGGCTATGCACCGGTTTTTCACTCCGCTGACGCTCCGTGGGATAACAGAGGAGTGC
>JBBDNC010000178.1:0-12702 GCA_040877875.1 Balneolaceae bacterium
CAGAGCCTTGTATTCCGGTGAAGTCGAATTAATCCGTACGTGGATTGAACTTGGCGCTCACTGGACGGATGAAGATGTCGAAACTTTTCGCGAAGCCGAACTGGCTCTGACCAAGCCTGAGTTACCGGAGACGGACTCTGAATTCGATCATCCGATCGACCGGTTTACGAATGCATATTTTCAGGATCAGAATATCAGTTGGCCGGAACCGGTAGATGATGCGACCTATATGCGGCGTGTCTATCTGGATGTCATCGGCTTGTTGCCGGAGCCGGACGAATTGAAGGCATTTGTTGAAGATACAACTCCTGACAAGAGAGATCGATTGGTCGATTCTCTTTTGAATCGGGACCATGATTACGCCCAGCACGAATTGACATTCTGGAATGATTTGTTGCGGAATGCCTACACCGGTACGGGTTTTATTACGGGTGGACGAAAACAGATTACAGATTGGTTGTACAATGCATTAAAGGATAACAAGCCTTACAACCAGATGGTACGGGAACTTGTGAACCCGAACGAGAATTCTGAAGGTTTCATCCGTGGGATTGAGTGGCGGGGGGATGTTAATGCCAGCCAGACCACGGAAATGCAGGCGGCACAAAATATCTCCCAATCCCTGCTTGGAGTGAATATGAAATGTGCTTCCTGTCATAACAGTTTTGTCAGTAATTTGACGCTTAAAGAGTCCTACTCGTTTGCTGCCGTGTTTTCCGATACCCTATTGGCAATTGAAAGATGTGATGTGCCTACCGGAGATTTTGCCGAGCCGGGATTTATTTATGAAGAACTTGGAGAGGTTGATAAAAACTTGCCAAAGGAAGCTCGATTGGAGCAGTTGGCGGATATCGTCACTTCTGAAAAAAATGGTCGTTTGTACAGGACGATTGCAAATCGTTATTGGGCCAGACTGATTGGCCGGGGACTTGTGGAGCCAACCGATGAGATGGATCTCGAGCCCTGGAACCAGGAACTGCTTGACTGGCTGGCGGCAGACTTGATCGACCACGATTACGATCTCAGGTATCTGGTGTCATCCATCTTGCGCTCCGATACATATCAACTGCCTTCTGTCGCTGTAAATGAACAACAGGCAGGTGCGGAGGAGTATGTATTTACCGGTCCCACGAGACGAAGACTGACGGCTGAGCAATACGTCGATGCACTAAGCCAAATAGCTGTACCGGTTTATAACTCGGTGGCTTATGATCCTTACGGCGGTAATGATATTGAAGCAGATTGGATCTGGTATGATGCGCGGGTAGATGGGCGCCAGAGCCTTCCACCACCCGGAACATACTATTTCCGGCATGCTTTCGATCTGCCGGCAGAGAGCCAAATTGAAGATGCCCGACTATTGATTTCGGTGGATGAAGCTTTCGAACTCTATGTGAATGGTACTTTGGCCGGGCGGGGAGAAGACTGGCGACAAGTCGGACATATGGATGTGACACAGCACTTGGAAAACGGTGAAAACCTTTTGGCCGTTAAGGGTGAAAACGGAGGAACCACTGCAAATCCCGCCGGAATCCTGTTAAACCTAAGGATCAACTATGAGGACGGTGGCTGGCTTGATGTGACTTCCAACAGGGAATGGACCGTTATCAACAGATCTCCGCAATCGGGGTGGGAGCAGCCGGGTTTTAATGACAGTGATTGGGATACCGTTCGGACTTTTGGTACATATAAAGACAATAATCACTGGGGCCAATTAGTGGATTTCACCCATAATCAGGCTGGAGAACGTCTCCAGTTTGCCAGGGCTTCATTAGTTGAAAATGACCCGTTTATGAAAACGCTGGGACGTCCTCCCAGGGAGATCGTCAATACCACCCGTGAGGGGGATCCGTCGTTATTGCAAGCCCTGGAACTTACAAATGGTGAAGTTCTGAATGAGGTTCTTGGCCGCGCGGCGGATCGCTGGCTGGACGAATATGGACAGGATCCGGACAAGATGATCGAGCAAATTTATTTGAGTGCATACGGCCGCAAGCCAACCGCTGGAGAAGCCCGGCTTGCCGGTGAGATGTTCGCTCCGGACTCCGGCAAAGCTGCTGTTCAGGATCTGTTGTGGGCGATTGTAATGCAGCCTGAATTTCAGTGGATTTATTAGTGATGTGTCAACCACACGAGGTGAAGGAGACAATTTAAAGGATAATTCGTTCATTAGAATACTAAAGACAATGAATATTGAATATTCAAGGACAACAGGTTAGGGAGTATTATTATGGATCATCGAATGGACCGACGTGATTTTTTGAAAAAAACTTCAGCCGCCACTCTCGCTGCCATGGCAGCTTCCCTGCCAGGTTCTGCCTTATTGAGTGGCTGCCAGCCCAGAATAGGTTCCAAGGCCGATACAGTCATCTTGCTTTGGATGGCCGGAGGTATGGCTCATACCGAAACCTTTGACCCTAAAGACTATACCCCCTTTGAGAAAGGGCTTGAAAGCAAACGGGTTTTAAGTACATTTCCTTCTGCTCCCACGGCAGTCGATGATTTGTTTTTTTCGGAAGGACTTGAGTCAATAGGCTCAGTTATGGATCGAGGGACAGTGATTCGATCCTATCAGGCGGCAGATATGGGGTTCATCCTGCATTCGCGTCACCAGTATCACTGGCATACCTGTTATGAACCGCCTCAAACCGTGGATGTCCCCCATATCGGGGCATGGATTGCCCACGAGCTTGGACCGATTAATCCGGTGATTCCTCCGTTTATCAGTATCGGGCAGAGATTTGATGTCGGGGAATCCGAAGAACTCAAAGCTTATCATACGGCCGGTTTTCTTGGAAATGAATACGGTCCGTTCCTGATCCCCGATCCGTCTACCGGACTGGATAGTGTACAGCCCCCGGTGGGAATGTCTGTTGAACGTTTTGACAGAAGAAATGAACTTTATCGTGAACTCATCAAGCAAAGTCCACTCGGTGAATATGGCAGTGATTACCAGCAGGAATCCATGATGCGTGCCATGGAACGTTCGTATGCCTTGCTCAAATCACCGGAGTCAAAAGCATTTGACCTCAGTCAGGAACCGGAAGAAAGTTATGAAGCGTATGATACAGGCCGTTTTGGATTGGGTTGTCTGCTTGCGAAAAGACTCACTGAATCGGGGGCCCGTTTTATAAGTGTTTCAAGTGAATATGAGCCGTTCATGGGATGGGATACACACGAGAACGGGCATACACGAGCCAGAAGGATGAAGGAGATGATTGACAGGCCTATTGCCCAACTCATTAAGGATCTGGAGAAAACGGGACGACTGGATCGTACACTCGTGGTGCTGGCAAGTGAATTCAGCCGGGATTTGTTGTTAGAAGGACGTCCGGGGGCCAAGGTCAGGGACCAGGTGGATGTGCCGGATGTCATGCAGGATATTTCCGAATACGGTATGCACCGCCATTTTACCAACGGATGTTCCATGTTGATGTTCGGAGGCGGAATCAAGAAAGGACATGTATATGGTAAGACTGCCGATGAACGTCCCTGCAGTACTGTGGAAAATCCGGTAAAGATCGACGGGATCCATCAGACGATCTATCATGCACTGGGAATTCCTCCTGAAACCAATTATGTCATTGAAGGCCGGCCTTTTTATACGACGCCCGACGGCCATGGCGAAGCGATTATGGATTTATTTGCTTGATTCAAATAGTTGATGTGGCAGAGTACTGTATTTGTCGGTGGACACATCATATCTTAAAGTAGTAAATTCCATAGTCCAAGTAACAAGATGAGCACAGCCTGAATAACCAACTGAATTTAAATAAGAATTTATTATGAGTAAAACTCGCCGCCAGTTTCTTCAGCAGTTGGCTGCCACAGTGGGTACGGCTGTTTTTGCCCCGGGCCTTGCCTCAAATTTCAATGTTAATATTCTGACCCGTCGGCCTTCATTGGATGAGAAGGTAATTGGCCACGGAAACTACCGTTACCGGGTCGAGAATGGGTGGGGGGATCTTGATTTTGACCGTTACCCGGTCAGAAACTGTCACGAAATGGTAATGGACAGCCGCGGACGCCTGATTATGATCACGGATGAGGTGCAGAATAATATCCTGATTTACGATAAAAGCGGAAAACTGCTGGATAGCTGGGGAAGCGAGTATCCCGGAGGGCATGGCCTGACACTTTGGAACGCCGGGGGTGAGGAGTTTCTTTTTATAACAGACCCCTCGACCGGTCGTGTCGACAAGACGACGCTGGACGGGCAAGTCCTGTTTTCGCTCGAAGATCCGGTGAAGGTCGGCGCCTATGAGGAAGACGATCCTTTCCGGCCGACTGAAACAGCGATAGGACCTGACGGCTCCATCTATGTTGCTGACGGGTATGGATCCTATTACATACTAAGATACAGTCCGGATGGAAGGTATATGAACAAATTCGGAGGGCGAGGAAATGCGGATGATCAATTGCTCGAGCCGCACGGGGTTGCTTTGGACACCCGGGGAGAGGGGAAACCCACCCTTTTGGTTACCTCCCGGCAGCATAACAGCTTCAAACGATTTACTCTTGACGGAGAGTATCTGGAAACCATCTTCCTGCCGGGCGCCTATGTCTGTCGCCCCGTACTGGATGGAGAAAACATTTATTCGGGTGTTTGCTGGTCCCGGTTACGCTATTTGAATCAGACAAGCGACTCCGGTTTCATAACGATTCTGGACGGGGAGAACCGTGTCGTATCCAATCCGGCCGGGACACCACCGGAATACGTGAATGACAAATTGCAGGTTATGGTACAGGAAGAACCGATATTCAAACACTGTCACGACGTTTGTGTTGACGATGACAAAAATCTCTATGTTTGCCAGTGGAATGCCAATAATACGTATCCTGTCAAACTCCATCGGGTTCCCCGATAGTTCGAAGTAAAAAGACTGGGTTTGCACTGTCGGGTATTTGAAAAATATTCCTGTTTTTTGAGAAAAACTTTGAGGTTTTCGTGAAAGCTTTTTTTGATATTGAAGGAATAGATATCATATTTAGCAATGCTGAATTATTGACAAAACATACCAGGGATGGCTAAAGACAAAGGCTTTTTTTTCACTAAAGAATCCACGAAAGTTGAGGAACTTGAACGGGGAATCCACCACTGGTTTTCCCGTCCGGATATAACCGGGAGTGATGAGCTGATTGTTACACGAGTGGATGTAGAACCGGGAGGCGGCCACCCGTTTCACTACCATCCGACAATGGACGAAGTGATTTATCTGCTCTCCGGACAAGCCGAACAATGGATCGAAAAGGAATCCCGTGTTCTCAAGACCGGTGAAGCGGTATTTATTCCCAAGCAGATGGTTCACGCAACCTACAATACCGGTGATGAGACACTGAGTTTTCTGGCGATCCTCGGGCCTGCGGCCGACCTGGAAGGGTCGATGGTGTATGTATCGGACGAAGAGCCGTGGCGAAGTCTGAAGGATCCGGAAGAGGATGAGTAAATAAGGTCAATGTGATGGTTGCCGACTCAAATCTCTCTTTATGTAGGGTCTTTATTTCCTTATCTATTCAATTTTCCGACCTTCCCGTGAGGGGATGGGGATTATCCTCTGATAATGTTCTTTTTAAAGATGTTATGTGCCAAGATGTTTTTCCATAACGAGTACATTTAAACCTTTGTACTGTACCTGTTCGATTGGTTTCCAACCAAGACGTGTGTATAGGCCACCGTCCAACCTTACAGTTTGCAGATGTAGTATATTTACATCAAGCGACTGCGCAATATTAATAGTTTTCTTTATCAAACGAGTAGCAACGCTATTTCCCCGATATTGTTTAGTAACAAAAATGCCACCAATCCAATGCTCTTTGTTAGGGTAGATATCCATTTCTCTGTATTTGAGTTGAGCGGTACCAATTATTTTTTCACTATCTATTGCTAGCACCATGAGTGGAATTTTATCTCGATTTAAATATTTTTGCAGATTTAGGCTAAATTCCTCCATTGAATTCTCTTTGGCTCTATGACCCCATTCATTAAAATACCACTTTGCAATTATAGGTATCGCTTCCTCGTGGTCTGCCAAATATTTGAAGTTCATTTTCTGGTAGCTGTTTTCTTGGCACATAACGGCCCCTTATTTTTGCTGCGTGGCGATCAATTCTAAAGTTTATCAAATAACGCTTGTACGTTAGCAGGAATGGTTGTTATGTGACTTCATCATTTTGATTTAAATCTTCAGTTATTTCTGACCGTATGGATACATTTTCTTTTAGGCTCAATAACAAGAATTCCAAAAAATCTTAGGGTCTTATAAAGCAAACGACTCTGAGTGGATCCTCTCTGAGTCGTTTCAGCAACATTTGATATAAGTTATCATTACGGTGATTAAATCGAAATTCGGTTTCTTTTAGATGAAGAACCGTTGCCGAGCATCAAGGAATCTTAATATTGCCAATAAGGTATCAGGAATAGAGTGAATTACCCGGCTCAGCCGGTCTTAGACAAACAAAGAATGAAGTCGTATCTCGATGAACCGACCAATCAGGTAGGATCAACTATTCTAAAATAACCAGTGATAAAAAATAAGGTGAATCAGAATTTTGGTTTTCTATTTTATCTTGTCTTGTAAGAAAGTATGAATTATACTCTAATATTAGGAAGCTTTGAAATACCTGTCCCTTCTGCTGCCGGGAAAGATCAAGGCCAGAGAGATTGATCAAAAAGACAGTTTTGTAAAGCCTTCTATTAATTGACAAATTAACTTTTAACCTAGCCTTATGAAATCCAGTCTATTCCATTTTATTATTTTAACAGCCATCATTGTTGTGTATTCAAGTTCAATTACCGGATGTACAGGGTCGTCGGAGGTATCCGGAGACAATTGGGTAGAGCTTTGGGACGGGGAAACATTTAATAACTGGCGTGCAAGTGAAAATCCGGATTCGTTCAGTATTGAAGATGGCAGGATCGTAGTCGATGGCCCCCGGGCCCATTTGTTTTACGAAGGACCCGTTGCGGATGCCGATTTCACCAATTTTGAATTCAGAGCCGACGTGTATACCTATCCCAATGCAAATTCCGGCATCTTTTTTCATACTCAATACCAGGAAGACGGATGGCCGGAGCATGGGTACGAGGCCCAGGTGAACGCCACACACAGTGACCCGCGCAAGACAGGGAGTCTCTATGCAGTTGAAGATGTGATGGACAATGCGCCTCATGAGGATGAGGAATGGTTCACGTATCATATCACTGTGGATGGAAGTGAGATTACCTTTAGAATTGACGGAGAAGTTGTGATGCAATTTACGGAACCGGACGACCGGGAGGGTACGGTTCGCCTGGGGAGCGGAACCTTCGCACTCCAGGCACATGATCCCGAAAGCAGGGTCTATTATCGAAATATCGAGGCCAGGGTTCTTCCCGATTGATTTTCATCGGATTTTATCTATGAGTCTGTCGGACTCCTATGGTCGTAACCCGGCCGAATGAGACATTTAACTCCTTCGAGTAATGAATATTCTACTTCTGAAGATGGAGGGTGCTTCCATCCACCTCAGTGAGGATGGGTCCGGCAGGATTGCCGTCACCTGACGAAGATCTTCCTATTTTTTAATTCATATTTTATAATTCAATCAACCATGCCATTTATACCTTATCAGGATTGTTTGAAACGACTGCGAAACCAGGTAAAAGAGAAAAAACCGATCATCGGAGCCGGTGCCGGTACGGGAATTTCGGCAAAATTCGCCGAACGGGGAGGAGTCGATATTATCATAATCTATAATTCCGGCAGATACCGGATGGCCGGGCGTGGCAGTGCGGCAGGAATCCTGGCCTACGGCGATGCCAATGAAATCGTTGTCGACATGGCCGGGGAAGTCCTGCCGGTGGTTGAGGATGTACCGGTTTTGGCCGGGGTGAACGGGACAGACCCGTTCCGGCTGATGCCGGTTTTTTTGAAGCAGCTCAAGGAGATGGGATTTGACGGGGTTCAGAATTTCCCGACCGTCGGGCTGATCGACGGATATTTCCGTCAAATTCTGGAGGAGACCGGGATGAGTTACGAACTGGAAATTGAAATGATTCGTCAGGCTCATAAATTGGAAATGTTAACCTGTCCCTATGTTTTTGATGAGGAACAGGCCGTAAAGATGACTGAAGCGGGAGCGGATCTTCTTGTGACGCATATGAATACGACGGTGAAAGGTTCTACCGGGATAAGCCAGGACATTGCGCCAAGCCTGGAGGAGGCAGCCGAACGGATTCAACGGATGCACGATGCAGCCAAAGAGGTTCGTGAGGATGTCATGGTGATCTGCCACGGCGGACCCATTGCCGAACCGGAGGATGCCCAATATATTTTTGAACATACAAAAGGGGTGGTTGGCTTTTTTGGAGCTTCCAGCGTCGAACGGCTGGCTACCGAACGGGCCATCGAAGCCCAGGCACGCTCGTTCAAAGACCTGAAGATTTAATCTTAATTATCAGACGGGAATCGGAATTAAAAATGGTTATAGGACGTATCCGTTCTTGTGATGATTTCGAGACTCTTCTCCCAGGCGGGAAGATCGGATTCTCGGTCTTTAAATTGAAGACTGAAAATCTGAGGTAAATCATACGTGGATGGGAGGATACTGAACACTGATAGCTGAAACCTGCAATTTGACAGTTTAGAATCGCCTTCCGGATACAAATTCAGACATGCAGCCACATAAAGCTATCGAAAAGAAAGACAGTCAAGTCATTAATCAATAAAATAATATGAAATTAAATAAAAGTTATTCCAGGTGGATCACGGTTGTGGGCATGATATGGCTGGCCGGGATCCTGACAACGGCCTGTAACCCTTCAGAACAACAAGTTCAGCAGTATGACTCTCCCGATCGGCTGCAGGTCCTGTTTTTAGGAGATGACGGGGGACACGAGCCGAGTGTACGTCTGCGTGACGTCACACGGCCTATGCTCGATCGGGGGATTGAGCTTCAATATACGAGCGACCTGAATGACATCACCCTCGAGAATTTACGCAATTACGATGCTCTTCTGTTTTATGCCAACTACCATGAGCCTCATTATCCGCAGACCGACCCGGCGATGATCAATGCCTTGCTTCAATATGTGGAGGAAGGAGGCGGATTTGTTCCGATTCACTCTGCTTCGGGCAATTTCCGGGATTCAGAGCGTTTTATCTCCCTGCTGGGCGGAGCGTTTGAAAGCCACGGAACCGGCACGTTTACGACCCGTATTGCCGAACCTGACCACCCCGTTATGCAGGGTTTTGAAGGTTTTGAAAGTTGGGATGAGACTTATGTGCATCAAAAGCACAACGAAGAAAATCGTACTGTCCTGTCGTACCGGGAGGAGGAACCCTGGACATGGGTACGGTCGCAGGGAGATGGCCGGGTTTTTTATACGGCTTGGGGACACGATGAGCGAACCTGGCAAAATGAAGGATTTCACGAATTGCTGGAGCGGGGTATTCGCTGGGCAGCCGGACAGGATGTTCAGGCTGAACTGGCTACCAGATTCATCTACAATCCGTTTGAGTATGTGGTCCTCGATGTACCGTTTCCTCCTCCTCATGAAGAGCGTCTTCGATATGAGGAAGAAGTAGGGCCGATGGATCGTGATTCCAATAATCCGCGTTACTACCGGCAGCAAAAACCGCTGGATCCGCTGACCGCTATCGACCGGATGATCACCCGTCCCGGCTACCGGGTCGAATTGTTTGCCTCCGAACCGGATATTGTCAATCCGATCTATATGGACTGGGACGAGCAGGGCCGATTGTGGGTGATCGAGTCGATTGAATACCCCTACCCACGTGAGTTTTGGCCCGATCACGGCGGCAAGGATCGGATCATGATCCTGGAAGATACCAATGGTGACGGCCGGGCTGACAGCTTTACCGAATTTGCTGACAGTCTGAATATTCCGACCAGCCTGGAATTTGCGGACGGCGGAGTGGTGGTGCATCAGGCGCCACAAACCCTGTATTTAAAGGATATGGATGGTGACGATCGGGCAGACGTCCGGGAAGTCCTGTTTGAAGGCTGGGGCCAGTGGGATACACACGCCGGGCCGAATAACCTGCACTACGGGCTGGATAACTGGCTGTGGGGCGTGTTGGGTTATTCGGGCATGGAAGGAGTGGTCGGTGGCGAGCCTCACGAATTTCGTATGGGCCTCTACCGGTTCCGTCCGGACGGTTCGAAGCTCGAGTTTTTGCAGCGGACGAATAATAATACATGGGGGCTCGGATTCAATGAGCGGGGAAATGCGTTTATATCTACGGCGAATGGAAATCCAAGCACCTGGCACTCTATTCCACAACGGCTCTACCGGCATCTGGAAGGACTGGATGATTCAGTAACAGACCGCCTGATCCAAAGTGCCAGGGTGATTACCCTGACCAACCTTTTTCGGCAGGTAGATTGGGTGGGCGCTTTCACTTCAGCAGCCGGACACGGGGTTTATACAGCCCGGACCTGGCCGGAGGAGTACTGGAACCGGCGGGCTTTTGTGACCGAACCAACTGTTCAACTGGTATCCGAGATGATTTTAAGCGAACAGGGTTCCGGATACCGGTCGGAGTACCCCCGGAACCTGATTGCCAGCGACGACGAGTGGTTTAGTCCTATTATGGCTGAAGTCGGACCCGACGGACAAGTCTGGATAGCCGACTGGTATAATTATATTCTTCAGCATAATGCCGAGAGCGACCGCCAGGAGCCGACCCCCGGGAATGCCTATGCCAACCCGCTTCGCGATCGCGAACACGGACGAATTTACCGTATTGTTCATGAGGGAAGTGACCCTTCACCACAACCGGAAAGCCTTGCCGGGGCGAGTCCACAAGAGCTGGTACGTACTCTTTCTCATGAGAATATGCTCTGGCGCAAACATGCCCAAAGGTTACTGGTCGAACGCGGCCGTGATGATGTAGCCCCGTCATTGATTGGGTTGGTGGAAGATCAGAGTAGAGATGATTTGGGGCTGAATGTGGGAGCGATTCATGCCTTGTGGACACTCCACGGGCTCGGGCAGTTGCATGGGCAAAATCCCGAAGCATTGGCTGTCGCCAAAAAGGCATTGAACCACCCTTCTGCAGGTGTACGGTCCAATGCCGTACAGGTTCTTCCCCGCAATGCCTCTTCGACACAGGCGATTCTTGATTCGGGCCTCCTGGAGGATTCCGATCCTCAGGTACGCCTGCGGACATTGACCGTACTGGCTGATTTGCCTTCTTCCACTGAAGCCGGCCGGGCGATTTTTGAAATGCTCAGAGATCATCCGAATAATATAGAAGACCGGTGGATTCGTGAAGCCGGTGCACTGGCCGGAGCCGTTCACAACCTGGGATTTTTGACGGCAGCCATTCAGGCGGAATTGCTCGAGAGTGCCGTCGAGCCAAGTGAGGATGAGGACGATCCTGTCTCGAGTCTGGAAAATATCATTGCCCTGATCCGGGCTCATTACCCGGAAGCGGCTGGAATGGCAGAAAGCGAAACTTCGGGTGAAGACTTGCCGGCCGATGCAGAAGTGGATGCGGTTCTTGAACTGAGTGTGACACCGAACGTGCTGGAATTTGACAAGGAGGAGCTACGAGCAGTGGCCGGACAGACCGTGCGGATTGTCTTTACCAACACCGATAATATGGAACATAATCTGCTGTTCCTCCGTCCCGGTACGTTGGCTGATGTGGGAAAATTGGCGGATCAGTTAATCACCGATCCTGCCGGGCGTGAACGTGCCTATGTACCGGACACCCCGGATGTTTTGACGTCCACACCGATTCTGGATCCCGGTCAGAGTTATGAGTGGGTCTTTACCGTCCCCGGGCAGCCTGGAGAATACGAGTTTGTCTGTACGATTCCCGGTCACTGGCGAAGTATGAATGGGACATTTATCGTTGAACCGGCAGAATAATTTTGAAAGGTAAACAAATGAACGGTGTGCACGGGGCGAAGAAGTGCAGGTTCAGGTCCGGGCACCATCGGAAGCCTGTCGAATCTCCCTGAACCGGCAAGGATCAGTGAAGTTGAATCAACTGATACCCGTGAATTCTTCGGAGCCACTGGTCACACCGAAAATCTCGATAAAATGTTTACACCAACCACTTTTTATAAGGCTTGCATTCGTATTGCGCCCATCCTTGTATTATCGCTATTCGGGATATTTCTGAATGGTGGCACGACTGAAACCGACAAGGAAAAATTGCACGGTTTGATGGATGAAGCTGAACAGTTTCAGATTAAGGAAAATCCATTCAGAAGTGATGATGAAGGCAGGTACCAGGAAAATGACAGGCTGCAATCCGTTGCCATTGAAGACCTGGAGCGAAGGGTTGAATTCTGGAAAGAAATTCAGGACAGATTAGATACGGAGGTTAGCCGGGAAAATCTTGATTTGCGCGGCCAGATTACCTACGATTCTTTTGAACGTGAGGTCAACGATCATATCAAACAGTATGAATATCAAAGCTACCTCATCCCGATCAGTCATGAAGGCGGATTTTATAATCGGATGATCGGTCTTGAAAACCGGGTTCCTCTCGATTCACTTCAAAACTATGAAAATTATATTGCCCGGCTTCATGCAATTCCCGGGTTTTTTGATCAGTATATCGAACGAATGCGTAAGGGGATTGAGATTGGATATACTCTTCCGCGTGTGATTTTTGTAGAGGAATACGACCATTATATCACCACCCATATTGAGGAAGATCCGACTCAAACTGGATTTTATGA
>JBBDNC010000179.1:0-2293 GCA_040877875.1 Balneolaceae bacterium
TAATGAATCAGTTTATATGTGAAAAATTATGTCAACCTATTTTAGGCACCTACATGTCAAAAGTAATACACAACAACTGGTGTACTTTCAACCACACTGAAAGGGACAAAGGATAAAGTACGATGTGAGTTGACTTTCTAATGCATAAACGCCGTTGAAGCGCTGGTTATACAGCCCGGCAACATATTAGGATACCCGTTGCCCATGCTAAGCGGCACACTTTGAGATGTGAGTACCCAGTTAGTTTCTCTAAAAGGTGCTCTACCTTCTCCTCATGCCCGTCGGGCCAGTTCGGCTGTGGACACATATCGTCGATCACATAGAATCCGCCAACTTTCAGCAGACTAAGAGTCTCATCAAGCAGGCTGTATTTACCTGGCCAGGCATCAGCGAAGATCAGATCATACGAGTCAGGTTGAGCATCCTTGATGAAGTTTTCTCCATCACAGTCATGAAATGCAACCCGTCTGTCCCCGCCAAGGTGACGCCGGGCAATCTTAAGGATCGCCTTATCATTATCGACCGAGTCCAGCAAAGCAGACTGATTCATCCCGCAAAGAAGCCACGCAGTGGAAAGTCCCGTGCCGGATCCCAATTCAAGGAAATGGCCATCGGGCTTGGCTGCAGTAAGAGTACACAACAGTGATCCTGTTTTACGTTCTGAGGGCATCGTAAAACCACTATTCTTGGTGTCACGCTCAATGGCTTCAAGGGTCTCAGGGATTGTATGGAATGTGGTATCATTCATATTTATTTAGCTGTATAACGGTCTGGCATTTAAGCGGTTTTGCCATTTCAAGCAAGTAAAGTGGTGAAAGATCCGGATTTCTACAAGACTCAAACCTTGGAAACAAAGAAGAACTGGCAAAATCCGCTTGAAATGCATGGTTATGCAAATCCCATGTTCCTGTTTACAATAGTAAACAATATGATTACATTTGCACCGTAATAAACAATAGCCGTTTTGACGAAAAAACATCCAAACAAAGAAATTCGAAAAGCTGTTGAGTATGCGGTTTCCAAAAAATGGCGTGTTACAGAAGCCGGCAGGTCGTCCCATGCATGGGCAAGGTTGAAATGTCCTGAATCCAGCCGACAAGGTTGTATCATTTCGGTATGGAGTACACCGCGCGTCCCTCCACACCATGTCAGGCAAATCATGCGGGCAGTCGATAAATGTCCCCATAGTTAAAATAAATGGTAGCCATTATGAAAGTTCATGAATTTACATTAGTCATAGAAACGCAGGCCGGTCTTGAGGATGGCCTGGAAGATGCACTGTTTGAAGCAGGTTGTGATGATGCTACTCTTTCCTTCAGAAAAGGAATTGCCTATCTGAACTTTGATCGTGAGGAAGAGGATCTTGAATCCGCGATTATTTCTGCTATCCAACAAGTAGAACAAACCGGATTGAACCTTTGGGTCAAAAGAGTGGAGCCATCCGATCTGGTTACCAGTGCAGAAATAGCGCGGCGATTGGGTCGCAGTCGTCAATCTGTTCAGCAATTGATATCGGGATCCAGAGGACAAGGGGATTTTCCGTTGCCGGTTGCCGGTGTTACAGCAAAAACGATGCTTTGGAGCTGGCAGGAAGTAGCAGGCTGGTTTTTAAAAAATGGGAAACTGCAGGAGAAAACCATTTATGAAAATGCGACGACTCTGAAACAGATTAATGAATCTTTGGAGAGCCGCAAAGGCGAAATGCACTTAAAGAATATCAACCGAATTACAAAGCTTCTGAAAAAGAGAACAGGAGAATTTGCATAACGGTTTGGCATTTAACCGACCGAGCCGGGGGTGTTGCGTTAACGCATCAATCCGTTGTTCAAACTCCTCTGCCAATTCCAATGCAGCCACTACATTGTCGGCAGATATATAATCAATGATTTCGTCGATTTTACTGCGTGACGTTGGAGACCAAATAATTGTCATTTGATCTGTTTTAAACGTTCCTTCAGTGAGCTAATCACGTCTTCATGTGGAATCCCCTGGCCTTGGTCCAACTCCTGTCGAGCCTAATTGACTTCCTGAAGTAGTTCTATGGTATCGAGCATCTTTTCATAGTCCGTTACATCCATTACCACAACTGAGCTTTTACCGTGTTGCGTAATGACAAGTGGACGATGATCCGTCTTTACCTTTTCAATCATCGAAGCGGCATTGGCACGGAAATCCGAGAGGGGGTGAATATCTTTGTCAAGTTGAAGGCGTTTCATAGATCTGTACTCTGATTAAAATAGACGACTCATATATAGTACATAATAACGTACAATATGACAACTACCAAGATGAG
>JBBDNC010000180.1:0-12533 GCA_040877875.1 Balneolaceae bacterium
CAGCTTCCCGGTCGATTTTGTCCCGCCCGGTGACCTCCCGGAAATCATCCAGATAGACTTTCTTTTTGCTATGGGCGAGAAGATGTACAGCCGCATGAAAAAGGGAGGAATAGAATTCAAGCTCAGCGGTCAACGGAATCCCGAATTGAATGAGCGCTTTATCCGGGCGAAGCCACCGAACCAGCGTATCGATGCGGCACCCGGGGTATTGCGGAATATAGATCAGGGCTACCCCGGCCTCTCTGAATGTTTGATGGATGTCATGTATGGATATTCCAGTTTCCCTTCCATTCGGGTTGCGTACTTTTTCAAGGCTCTTGCGGAAGAGTTCCTCCTTATAAGGAGCTGTTTGAATCGGGTTTGCCTGAATCTCTCCCTGCCGTATCCAGGCCGCCAGGTGAAATCGATTTCCTGCCTTCTCAATGGGGGGGTGACTGTGGACGTGTCCGCCGAAATAGATCTCGTCAATTTGAGAAAGAGCATTGACACCATAAAAGCCGATCACCTCCTTTACAAGAATAGCACTCAGCCGAATATCGGGAATGCACCCACGCTCCTTCAGTGCAGACAGTGGGCAATCTTCAAGAAGCTCTACCTGATTTACCAGCTCTTTGTTCTCTTCCATCCTGGCCTGAAATTCCCGGTACTTGCTTTCCGCCTCCAGCCAGAATCCGGCGGGGACCCCCAGCACATTTTCAAGCTGAATGGCAGTATCCGGCGTAATCCGGGTTTTGCCATTCATAATTTCACTGATCGTTTTAAACGGACGCCCGGTTCGCAGGGCAAGTTCTCTTTGTGTGAACCCTGTTTTTTCGAGCTCCTCCCTCAGGGTCTCCCCCGGTGGGGAGGTTCTGCCCGTTATATTTTCATGACCGGTAAAATTATTCATATATTTTCATTAACATTAAAGGTTAATAAAAATATCAACATATAATCAGCCTTTATACTAACTAAACGGTGATTCCAAGCTGAAAAACTATTTTACATCCATCGGTCCATTTACGGAAATACTCAGCTAAACATGAAAGAATATTTTTATTAATGGAAAAGGTTAACGATAATAACGGACTAAACAAAGCTTATTTTCACTTTAAAAATTAACCCTTTACCCTTTCCTGCCGGCGATCGTGCGTTAGAATTGAAATTTGGGGAAACCGGAGTCCGGCAGGCGAAAAATGAGAGCAAAAAAGAGTATTTTATTCTGAATTCAGGACTAGATTTCTTACTCTGTCTTTCCGGCGCGGAAACCCTGAAAACATTAAAATATGGAGTCATTGAAATCCGGCGCGGCATCTTATCCGGGCTCCCGTTCAATGATTCACACAGGCTGCAAAAGCTTATACATTCAAATTCTTTAACCAAACTTTACAGACAGGATGAAACATCGAATATTCAACAACACCGGTATGAATACTTCTGAAGTGGGATTGGGAACCTGGCAGCTCGGGGGAGCGGCCTGGGGGGATGTAGACGATGAAAGTGCATTGAAAATTCTGGAAACCGCCACAAATCACGGTGTCCATTTTTGGGATACGGCAGACGTCTACGGAAAGGGACGAAGTGAACGTCTGATCGGAACATTCCTGCAAGAGAATCCGGATGAAATATTTGTCGCGACCAAACTGGGACGCTTTCCGGAGCCGGGGGGAGAAGCTAATTTTTCACTGAATTCGTTTCGCGCCCATACCGAAGCTTCCCTGAAAAGACTGGGAGTCGATAGGATCGACTTAACTCAGCTCCACTGTATTCCCACTGAACTTCTGAAAAGCGGGGAAGCGTTCGACTGGTTACGAACATTGCAAAAAGAAGGAAAGATCAGGCATTTTGGCGCCAGCGTGGAAACAGCCGAAGAGGCTGAAATCTGCCTGCAGCAAAATGACCTCGCGTCTTTACAGATTATCTTCAACATCTTCCGCCGTAAACCCCTCCGGTTTTTCGAAGAAGCAAAAGAAAAAAATGTTGCTTTAATCGTCCGACTCCCGCTTGCCAGTGGACTGTTAAGCGGAAAATATTCAAAACAAACGACCTTTCCGGAAAATGATCACCGAAATTTTAACCGTGACGGGCAACAGTTCAATGTCGGAGAAACGTTTGCCGGTTTGCCTTTTGAGCTGGGAGTCGAATTAGCCGAATCGCTGAAAGCCTGGGTACCGGAGGGAATGACAATGGCTCAAATGGCCTTGCGATGGGTGTTGGATTTTGATGCTGTAAGCGTAGTGATCCCGGGGGCGAGAACTCTATCCCAGGTCCGTGATAACGCCGCAGTCAGTGAAATGCCCCCCCTGAGTCCGGAGCTTCATAACCGCTTGAAAACGTTCTATGAGGAAAAAGTAAAGGAATCTATCCGGGGCCCTTATTAAACCCCGCTTCAGACTTCGGGTATCGGCAAGACCTTGGATTCATTCCATATAAAAATTAAAATGAATCTGATCATTTCTTATCTTTGTCTCCCGGCACCTTACATGCAGATGCACTTTTCAGATATTGGTTTTTACATATCGAAAATAACCCACTGTGTGACCCCGTTGATTACACTTCCTTATTGGGAGCATGTACAAAACATTTTAGTTTCAATACGATTTTAAAAATATGTATATCGGCAACCTGAACATCGGAGTTCAGCCAATACTCCTGGCTCCCATGGAAGATGTGACGGACTCCCCTTTCCGGCAGATTTGCCGCAGGATGGGAGCCAATATCGTCTATACGGAATTTATCAGTTCGGAAGCTATTATCCGGGATGCTGACATCGCTTTGCATAAGATGCACTTCGAAGAAGAGGAACGTCCTTTTGGAATACAGATATTCGGAGGCCGCGAAGAGGCGATGGAGGGGGCAGCCAGGGTTGCTGAAATGAATAACCCCGACATTGTCGACATCAATTTCGGATGCCCGGTCTACAAAATAGTAAAAAAAGGCGCTGGCGCCGGTTGCCTCAAAGATATTGAGATGATGGAACGGATGGCCGGAACGGTCGTAGATGCCGTACAGGACCGTCCTGTGACCGTAAAAACCAGGCTGGGATGGGACGACCGTACCATACGCATTCAAGAGGTCGCCCTGATGCTTCAGCGGATCGGCGTACAGGCTCTCACTGTACATGCCCGTACCCGGTGCCAGAAATATAAGGGAGAGGCTCGTTGGGAATGGCTGAAACAGCTTAAAAATACACCGGGACTGGAAATCCCCGTGATTGGAAACGGGGATGTGACCACTCCGGAAGAGGCAAAACAGATGTTTGATCAAACCGGCGTAGACGGGGTGATGATCGGGCGCGGGGCGATCGGGAACCCCTGGATATTCCGTCAGACTCATCACTATCTTGAAACGGGAGAGAACCTGCCGGAACCGACCCTCCGGGAACGTCTTGAACTCTGTGCGGAACACCTGCGGGCCTCCGTCAATCACCATGGTGAACGTTATGGGGTAATCATGATGAAAAAACAGTATGGCCAATACCTGAAAGGCATTCGGAACGGAAAAAAGTTAAGAACTGCCATCATGGAAGAGAAAGAGATGAAACCGATTCTCGAGCTCCTTCTCAACTTCCGTGAAGAAAAACTTTATGCAGTCGCCTGATGAGATGGCCCTCTGAAAATGGGGTCTGCCAGCCGAAGGAAAGTATTTCGTACTTGGCTAAAAACACCAACATTCTTCACGCTTCACGTCTATGCTGTATGTAGAGGAAACAGGGCTTTTAGAGCATGAAAAGCAGTTCAGTTGTTCTATGTGGAGAACAATGGCACCAAATTCCTGATTCTGCATTCTGTCCCCCGGGCACCTGGCCCTGCTTCATAAATATTCGCTATTCATATAAGGCTGTAACACCTCTGGAACAGTAATATTCCCATTTTTAAGTTGATATGTTTCCAAAATTGCAGCTACGACCCTGGGCAAAGCCAGCCCCGATCCATTCAGGGTATGAGTGATGTGAATCCTGTCATTTTCATCCCTGTACCGCATTTGCATCCGGCGGGACTGAAAATCTGTAAAATTGGAACAGGAACTGACTTCCAGCCACCGTTTTTGGCCGGCACTCCAGACTTCCAGGTCATATTTTTTACTCTGTGTAAAACCCATATCCCCCGTACACATCAACAAGGTCCGATAAGGCAATTCCAGTTTTTGCAATAAAGATTCCGCATCCTCGCGGAGCGATTCCAGTTCATCATACGAGGTGTCCGGTTCAACAATTTTCACCAGCTCAACCTTGTCAAACTGATGGAGACGGTTCAATCCCCGTACATCTTTTCCATATGAGCCGGCTTCCCGCCGCCAGCAGGGAGTATAGGCCACATACTTTACGGGGAGCTCTTCAGCAGTGAGGATTTCATCCCGATGGAAATTCGTAACCGGAACCTCCGCAGTTGGAATCGTAAAAAAGCCGTCTCTCGGAATCACATACATCATATCCTCTTTATCCGGAATATTTCCCGTACCTCTTGCTGAATCTTCATTCACAAAATAGGGGGCCTGTATTTCCCGGTAGCCTTTCGACAGACCTTCATCTAAAAAAAAGTTGATTAATGCCCGCTGGAGCCGGGCTAACGAACCGAGATAGAAGGGAAACCCGGCTCCGGTTACTTTCGCCCCGCGTTCAAAATCAATCCAGCCCTTTGCTTCCGCCAATTCCCAATGCGGCTTTTGCCATTCGTCTGCATGTTCTGGATCCGGTTGATTCCACGTTGAGAAGATGACATTATCCTCTTCCGTTTCCCCAACGGGAACAGATTCGTGGGGCACATTCGGAATCCGAAGAAGCAGATTTTCCCGATCCTCCCGGAGCTGATTAATTTCCTTTTCGAGTTCTTTGAGGGCCCCTTTGTTCTTTGAAGTCTCCTCTATAAGGGCCTGGGCTTCCTCCTTTTTACCCTCCCCCATCAACTGGCCGATTTTTTTAGCTTTGGTATTGTTTTCAGCCCGTAACTGCTCCAGGCGGGTCACCCTCTCCCGCCACTCCTCGTCTGCCTTTAAAACCCGGTCTACAGCCGAAAGATCTTTTTCTCCTTTATTCTTCATCCCGTTCTTTACGAGATCGGTGTGAGTGCGTATAAAATTGATATCCAGCATACTGTATGTTTGACTAACTGTTTTTCACAAATGACAATGAGGAAGATACAAGTCCTCTTGAATCAGAAGAAATTAAATAACCGTTTTTTTCCAGGAATTCCGGCACATTCCAGGTTTATAAAAAGGGCTTGGAATACCATTTAAAATTTTACGTTTTCTGACATTCTTCCCTTTGAAATCCGAATTAATTAAGGATATATTTATATATAATTAGAAAATTAAGGTAAAAGATTGAACTATGAGTCATCAACTTGATGAAACAGACATCGCCATTCTAAAACATTTGCAAGAGAACGGACGGGCTCAGAGAAACACACTGGCTGAAATTGTTCACCTTTCGGTGCCCTCTGTTTCCGAACGTATGCGCAAGCTCGAAGAGAGAGGACTCATCAAACAATACTGCACCCTCCTGGATGCCGGGTTGTTCAATTTTGACATCACAGCTTTCATTTTTGTGGAGGTGGATGGCTCGGACAATTATCCAAAGTTTGTAGAAAAAGTTACAGATGAGCCTGAAGTACTGGAGTGTCATTCAATTACCGGAGACGGATCTCATATTTTAAAACTGAGAACCAAAAACACGACTTCTTTTGAAAAATTTCTGTCAAAAATTCAATCCTGGGAAGGAGTCAAACGGACCCGTTCGAATATCGTTTTGACCAGCTTTAAGGAAACCCGCTCCCTGCCGATTGAAAAAACCGTTGAACTAAAAAATAAATAACCGGGACATACCACCTTGCGGTTCTTTCTGATATTGCTTGCTTCTTACGGGTTTTTCGGATTCCCAAATGCACAAGTTGCGTCTATTCAGGATTCCGAAATCGGTTACAGAATCGGCATTTCAGGTTCCGCTGAAAGCCTTGCGGAAATGGAGCAGGAAATCCTCGTACCCCTACAGGAAATGGGCGTTTCCGTCCTTGAAATCAGGGGATTCGCAACGGAAGCACTGGTCGAAAAACTTCAGGAAACAGATCTGTTTTTGTTTGTGATGCAGAACAGGCGGTTTACGACCCCGGTTTTACTCGATCAAAATGGAGAATCTTTCCGGGAACAGGACCGGATGCTCATCCAATTCTATGAGTCCCGCCTCGGGGAACGGGTCCGTGCATACGGACTCTTTCAATACCCGTCCGAGCTCTCCCCCGGAATGCTGGATGGAATGAATCGGCATGCCGGGCAATTACACGCCGCTGAGGAGCGTGACCTCTCTTTCTATTATCAATCTTCCCTCCTGAATCCCCCTGTACCGCCGTCACAGTTCTCCTTCCTTTCAAGTCGTTTCACTCCCTCGAGTGAATCCTTACACACCTCTGTAGTGCATTTCCACCCTGACGAAACTGCTGTCCATTCGTTGACGGCCCTTCGTGACCTGTTGGGAAAAACCCTTGAACGGGAACAAAGTATCGTCATTATTGACCTCGAGTGGCTCCTTGAGCAGCTTGATCGATTTGACCTGTTGGCTAAAGCTCTTCAGGCGTATTCGACTGACCAGGAAATTCTCTTCCCGCTTCCGTCTTCTTCCCAACCCCATCCTTCTCCCAACCGGATGGTCATTTTACTGATCGCGGTACTGGCAACCTATCTTGTCCACTACAGTTACTATCCGATTTACCAGAGATCCCTGTTCCGCTATTTTACCGCACATAAATTTTTTGTCGAAGACGTTATGGATCACCGCCTCAGAAACCCGATCAGCGGAGTGATCCTGTTCCTGCAACATGTTATACTTTGCGGTCTTTTTGCCTGGGTGAGTATCCAGATCTTCTTTTCACCCCTGGGGATTGAGGCTCTGTTCTTTCACTTTCCTTTTCTCAGCAGGTTTGGTACGGATCCTTTCGGTTTTTTCCTCTGGGGAGTTCTTTTTGCATCGGTATTGCAGACGGTATCTATTATCTGGCTTCACCTGCCCAACAAAAAGACAAGATCTTTCGGCCAAACACTTAACCTGTATGTCTGGCCCCTTCACCTGAATCTATTGACGATGCTTATTCTGGTGACCCTATACCAGGCCGGTAACACCGGAGGGGGAGGAGTTCATACGGTCTTCTTTCTGTTTCTATTCGTCTGGTTCAGCAGTTTCAATATTGCCGCATTCGACAGTGTAAGATATTTGTCCCGCTACCGTCTGATCTATTTGTTCGGGACGGCAGGAATACATTCCATACTGTTATGCCTGCTGATTATTTATCTGACTACGACTTCTGTAATTTGGCAACCTCTGCGCCTGGCACTTTCACTTCCCTGACAAACCCGATGCTGTGACAAATTCGCGCATTAAAATTGCGGCTTATCCATCCTCCAAGATCCTTCACCTATTCATCTATCTTTTAAACAATTTGTTTCCTGAGCCGGGCGACCGGAATATTCAACTGTTCCCGGTACTTGCTGACAGTCCGACGGGCCACTTTAAATCCTTCTTTTTGCAACTTTTCGGTCAATGCCTGGTCACTATAGGGTTTGCTTTTATCCTCGTCATCAATCAGATCTTTCAGCAGATTTTTCACCACCCGGCTGGATACCTCTTCCCCGCTCTCCGTTTCAAGTCCCTCGCTAAAAAAATATTTAAGTTCGTAGACTCCGAAATTGGTCTGAACATACTTTCCATTTACCACCCTTGAAATCGTTGAAATATCAAGATTCACACGTTCGGCAATATCCTTGAGAATCATGGGCCGGAGTCCTTCGCCAAACTTGAAAAAATCTTTCTGGAGCTCAACAATTGTTTTCATTGTATTCATCAGGGTATTCTGACGTTGACGGATTGATTCAATAAACCACTGGGCGGATTCAACCTTATCCTTGATAAAACTCTTTGCCTCTCCGGCATCCTTCTCCTTCTTTTGTGAATCCCCCTTTTTTAACTCATCCCACATTCTCTTATAGCTTGGTGAGATACGAAGCGGGGGAACATTGCGCTGATTGAGACGGATTACAAATTCGCCTTCATCCTCTTGTTCGCTCTTCTCATCCGGTTCGAAATACACTTCAAAATCCGGTTCAATGTACTGTTTGTTGTCTTCGTCCGGGTGAGACACAGCACCCGGTTTTGGATCCAGCCCCTTGATATGTTCAAAGATCTCTTTCAATACCTCTTCATCAACTTCCAGGCGGTTTTTCAGTTTTTCAAAATGTTTTCGTTCAAAGGCAGTCCACTCATCCCGAACCATTCGAAGAGCTAATTTATGTACGTCATCCTCACGATCCATCAGCTCGAGCTGAACCAGCAGGCATTCCCTCAAATCGCGAGACGCAATACCGGCCGGTTCAAGTGTCTGGATCATTTTGCGGACTTTCTCCACAGTCTCAGTCGAGCTCAGGCTTCCGTAGTTAAAAGCTATATTGTCGACCACAGCCTCCGGATCCCGCCTGAAATAGCCGTCTTCATCTAACGATCCCAAAATTTGATCGGCAATCAATTTTTCAGTCTCATCAAGTTCAAGAAGGCCAACCTGTTGTTCCAGTTCTTCCAGTAAAGATTCATGATAGGGGTTGGGTAAATCCCTCCAATCTTCATCTCCGCCACTGCCTCTGTAGGATCCGTATGAATTCTCGTCAAATTCCGTGTTGTGCAGGAATGATTCCCAGTCAATCTCCTCATTCCGGTCTACCGGGTCCGGTTCGGATTCGTTTGAATCCGTATCCGCTTCGGATTCAGGCTTTAGCTTTTCCCACTCATTATCCTCTTGTTGTGCATCCAGCGATTCCATCTCTTCAGACGGATCGGCTTCCTCCAATACGGGATTCATTTCCAGTTCTTCCTTGACCCTTTGCTCCAGACCGATGGTCGGAAGTTGCAAAAGCTTGATATACTGAATTTGCTGAGGCGAGAGTTTCTGGCTCAGGGACTGCTTCTGACTTAGTTTTTGTCCTTGCTTTTGCATATCGATTTTACCCGTTTCGTATCTCCCGGCAAGCCAGCGAAAACTGTTGAACCCATTTTTGCCCGTATCGCCGGGTCAGTGCCTTTTCAAGAAAGTCCGACAGATAAATACCTTCGCCTTCTCCACGTTCGCAGGCAGCGGAACACAGATCCGGAATATATTCAAAATTTGCATACTCCATGCCGGCAATTCGCTTCAACCGTACCGGGTAGAGGTGACAGCTTATCGGCTTTTCCCAATTCAGGCGTTTTTCATAAAACGCTTTTTGAATTGCGCATTCAGCTATACCGTTTTCATCATACTGAACAAATACACAAGCTTCACCATTTACACAATTAATTTCGTATTCAGTCTCCTTTCCCGGTTTCTTGTGAATGAGCCCCTCGCGCCGGACGGCTTCACGGGCTTCAGGACGAAGTTCATCTTCAAGCATTTTATAGGCTTTCCGCAAAGCGGGGATTTCGTCTTTCGAAACGGGAGCCCCCGCATCTCCGACGAAACAGCAGGCTCCCTTGCACCGGCTTACATCACAGGCAAATTTTTGGGTAGCTATTTCGTCAGACAGTATCGTATCTCCGACTCGAAACATAGAATATTTGATTAACAATTCGGCCTGTACTTCTCGTCTATCACCGGGAAGTACAGGTCTGTTGAATTTTGTATGAGTACCTTAAAAGGTAAGAAATAGTATTCGGAGATGAATGATTTCCTGAAAAACGAATTCCCTGTTTACCCTTGAAACCCGCTTTCCATTTTTTCAGAATAGCCCGGAGACCTCTCGCCAAATTCAAATCCCCGGTTTCACTCAATTTGCCAAATACTCTGCTTCCTCGCGGCAGCCTTAAGATGAACGGCTCAACCCTTTAAGGGCCTTTGAAAAAGCAAGTGGATCATTTGACTTGTCGGTACGGGAATGGCAAGGGCTGAAACTCTATCCCGGTCCACTTTCTATTGAAATGTCTAACAGGACATCCTTGAATGATCACTCATTTGTTTTGCGGTTAACTTTCGACGGGGTGGGCTCGGGGGCCTCCTCGTCCGTATCGGTCACGGAGGGTTCAAGCCCCAGATCTATTTCACTTTCAAACCCCTCATAGGACGGGAGAATCTCCCGGTCAAGATCGTCAATCAACTGTGAAGTCTCTTCAACATCATTCAACAGGTTATCCAACTGAAACCCGATTTCTTCCGCATTATTCATGGTCATCGACTGTTCATAAATATATCGGATGGCATCTTCAATCGTTTCAAGGTGAGTTTCACAAACCAGGTATTTTTCTTTTGCAATCTCAAATTTCTTTAACCGTTTCTGTAAAATCTGAAGGCGTCTTGCCTTGGTATTTTTCAGTCTTTCCGAAGTCAGTTCAGACATCTTCTGCCTGATCCGTTCTACCTCCTGCTTCAGTCCGGCTTCCACAGCACTATTCATATAAATCTCATATCGTTTATACTGGTCGAGAAGGGTAATATAGTTAGAAAGCAGTTCCTCAATTTTTTTTCGGATATTATCCAAAAGTCCCTGGGAAGTGTAGGGGAGCTTATCAAAATTCTGCTTTATCATTTTCGACAGATGCTTGAGGACGATAAACTTCTTCCGCGATCTTGAATCCAGTTGCTGAAAGATGAGTTTCTCCTCCTCCTCCTTGTCACGGTTACGTATTTTCCGCATTTTCACCCGTTGCTTAAAGCGGGGCAGCCTCGGAACGATACCCAGGTATACCAGTTCCGTCCCGAATGCCATTGTCAAAACCAGGTTCGAAACCGACCCCATATCACTCAAAAAAAACGCAGTCAGAGCAGATACAAATAATACAGTTAAATTCAACGGGTGTAAAAAAGCTTCCCGGGTATAATTTATTTCAGGATCTTGTTCTTTCATTTTTCTGAAGCTGGTTTATTTTCCATCCCACTCTTCTCACTTTCTTCTTGTTTGCCGGGTCCGACTGTCTTATTAACCTGAATGTTCACAGCCTGCTTTTCCAATTCCTCGTACAGGAGTCCCATCTCAATTTTCATCTTTTTGAGCGATTCCCGTGCTTTTTCTTTCCGTCGTTCCTCCTCCAGTTCCCGATCCAGCTTCTTTTCCAATTCATCCTCCTGAGTCAGATGATCCATAGCCAGATCCAGCCGTGCCTCGAAGGCAACTACTTTATTTTTTACTTTATCCAAAAAATGATCGACCGACTCCAGCAATTCATCTGCATTCATCTGCCGCATGGCTTCCGATATATTCTGAACGGATCTCGAACGGCGCAGTTTCTCTTTCGTTTCTTTTATTCTGCGATAATGCTCCTTGTATTCTTCTTTAAGCTTATCCCGTTCCTGTTCACTGTGATTGCTCATATGGATCTTTTCATTTACAGGTGATCGATATGGATTGCGGTCAATTTTTTGTTTTGTCCTTGCCAATCGTTTTCCCGGAGTCTTCGGTTGGACCGGAAGGGGCATCTATATCGATTTTCCCTGTGCTTTCCACCTGGGATTCTTCGCTGATTTCTTTTCCCATCTCCTTCTTGAACTGGTTAACCAATTCATGAGCACGCATTTTTTCAGCGTTCGCTTCAATTTCCATCGTCTCGGTATCAACACTGTCCAGGGCGATTTCCATTCGGGCTTCATTCTTTGCAGTCTGCTCATTTAAACGAGTCATCATTTCCTCATGCGTCTGGTCCAAACCTCCCATTTCAAACTGCTCTAAAGTATCCGCCACCCTGGCTTGCCATTCAGCACGTTCACTGGCACGCATGGCTTCCCGGGCTTCTTTAATTTTCCGGTCTTTTTCACGCATAAAAGCCTGCTTCACTTTTTGTGCTTTTTCATAGGCCTGTTCAGCAAATTTGAGCTGTTCCTTCGACTGCACAAGGTTTTCACGATGTTTTTCAAGCTGCATGGCATAGCCTTCAGCGATGTCATCCCGGTCGGCCTGAATTGCGGATTTAATCTTTCGAGTCAGGTCTTCAATGCTCTTTTCATACCGTTTTACCTCCTTTTGAAGCATCATCAAATTAGCTTTCACCGTGGCGATATTCTCATTCATTTGCGGGATCTGATCGTTAAGCTCCCTGATATTTTGCTCTAATATCAGTTTCGGATCTTCCATTGAAGATACCATCCCCCCGAAAATTGACTTGATTGCACGTATTAATCGTTGAAACATGGTTTTATCGTGTTAATTTAAAATTGAATAATATATAGAGTCTTAAATTTTACCATCTATTTTCACCCATAGAAGCCTCTGAATGTTACTCCGGTTTTGAATTTATTTAACAAGTTACCGGAATTCAATCATTTAGCAATATACTAACCATTCATGAACAAAAAATTTCAATCTGTCCCGCCGCTTCACGAATCGTATGGCCGGCGGTTTGTCCCGGTTTATCACCCTTCAACAAATTTGATAGACGGGAGATACGGAATTCACGGTGATTCCGCTACAGCCCCATTGTTCGTAATTGCTTCAGAATTGTTTCAGCCCTCCCGATCCACTTCAGTGAAACCGGCGAAACTGTGTAGCAGCTCACAACGTTTATAAGAGGGCTTTGCAGAACCAGGGATTTTGTTCAAGGACAAGGCCAGAGGGAG
>JBBDNC010000181.1:0-12491 GCA_040877875.1 Balneolaceae bacterium
CATTTTGAAATATCTCTTCAATTGTTTTAAACATCATCAAATGTGACAGAACCCTGTCTCAATCCAACTATTAATTGCTTTAAAAATGATACAATTATGAATCTTCAAAAAACAACATCGATTCACCCGGATTCTACGACAGTCGGAGAAGTTGTAGCACAAAACTACCATGCAGCGGATGTATTCAGACAGTATGGACTTGATTTCTGCTGCGGAGGCGGGATCACCCTTCGTGAAGCTTGTGAAAAGAAGAAACTTGATGCCGATGAGATATTGAATGAGCTGTTGAACATTCCGTGGGAACAATCTGCAGGCGAGGAGAACTACCTGGCCTGGGAGCCCGATTATCTGATTGACCACATCATCCGTACACACCATGAGTTTGTACGATCCAAAACCGAAGAGATCGGAATGTATGCTGCAAAAGTGGCCAGAGTTCACGGGAAACGTCACCCTGAGAATGTGGAGATTTATAAACTGTTTGCCCATTTGTCCGAGGAATTATTGGAACACCTCGAGGCTGAAGAGAAAACGGTGTTTCCTTTGATTTTGGAAGTCTACAAAAAAAGAATGAGCGGAAAACCGGTCGAAAAGGGCCTGCTTGTCATTCTTCAAAAACAACTGGATCTGATGGTGGATGACCATGAAGGAGCTGGAAGTGCGATTGAAAGGATTCGTGAGTTGAGTCACCATTTCACGCCGCCCGAGGATGCCTGTACCACATACAGGATCCTTTATCGGAATCTGGCCGGGTTTGAAGAAGATCTTCACAAACACGTCCACCTGGAAAACAATATTCTGTTTAAAAAAGCTGAAAAACTGGTTTAAACAGTGAAATACAGTTAACAGTGATCAGTGTGTCAGTGAACAGGTAGTTTGCCGGGATGTGTGCGACAATGCATCCTAAAAAAAACGACAGGATATTTGACAGATAAGCCCCGGCATCTGCATTATCTGTTAACTTTTGCCGCCGGATAACTGATACACTTCCGCCAGCCGGCGGATGACACACTGCTAACTGAAACACTGACACACTGTAACCATGTTACCCGTAACCCGATGGTTTATAAAAGCCGGTATCCTTTATCTCGTGGCAGGGTTGCTCCTGCTATTTGTAGATTCTGTTCCCCGGTATGATGCAGGAGTTAATCTGCTGCCGGTTTATTGGCATATGATCGTAGTAGGATGGATCACACAGCTTATTATGGGAGTTTCGATCTGGATGTTTCCGAGGAAGCGTCGGGACCGGGAAAAAACGGAGTCCGTACTGCCGTGGTTTGTTTTCTGGCTGTTGAATATCGGGTTGATCCTTCGGTTTCTGTCGGAACCTTTTTTAGAAATCGGCTTGCATTGGATGGGAACCCGGTGGTTTGTTTTCCTGTCCGTTGCATTCCAGTTGGGGGCTTGTATTCTTTATGTTGTGGAAATTTGGCCCAGACTGCAAACAAGGAAACAACGCAAGCAGAGAGGTAGATGACTATGCCGGTGATCAGTATCTGGATGATCAGACTTTCATTGATTTTTCTCCTTCTGACATTTGTGACCGGTTCCTTGATTTTGATGAACAAAGCGGTCGGCTGGAGCCCGGTTTTCTGGGCGCTTTTGCCGGTTCATATTGAAATAGCCGTCCTGGGATGGGTTCTTCAGTTTGTAATGGGCACGGCTTACTGGATGTTTCCGCGATTTGTAGAGGGCCCTAAACGTGGAAGTAAAAAAAAGGCATGGGTCATGGTGGGTGTTCTGAACATAGGAATCATCCTCTCGGCATTGGCACTCGGCAATCCCTGGGTTCAATTTGCCGGACGCCTGGTTTTGTTGACGGGTGTACTCCTGTTTGTCAGCCTGATGTGGAAGAGGGTCGTCAGCTATCGTTAATGGTAAGGTGAGAAGGGTTTTATACATGCAATTGCTGAAAATTTCAAATTATGACTTGGTTGGAGTTCCCGGAATTTTTATATTGAGACATGAGACTCTTAAATCATTTAATAATCCTATAAATGTTACTCTCGAAATCCTGTATTTATGGTCTGCGTGCTTCCCTTTACCTTTCTTCAAAGGAAGAAGGCCAGTACATACCGATCCGTCAGATGAGTGATAAGCTGGATATCTCATTTCATTTTCTGACGAAAATATTACAACAGCTCACAGCCGTCGGCATCCTGGAATCTTATAAGGGGCCCAATGGAGGGGTGCGTCTTACCCGTTCAGGAGAAGAGGTGTCCCTGATGGAAATTGTATTAGCCATCGACGGAGATTATATGCTGACCGAATGTGCTTTGGGCTTGCCCGGGTGCGGGGTGATGAAACCGTGTCCGATTCATGAAAAATGGGCGGAGACCCGGGACGGGATCCGGCAGATGCTGGAATCAACGACCTTGACTGAACTTTCGAAAAAAGGAAAAGAGCTGGACCTTCGCATTACCGCTGAAGGAGGATTTAACGACCTCGATTAAAAAAATTTGAACCAAATTAAGATAAAATACTCTTATAACTTAATTAATTTTATTAACGATCTTGAATTCTATTGAAATTGTAGTGGTAACTACTACATGCAGTTCAGTTTTACCCCTATACCTGAGGTGGCAAAATCTTTTTAACTATGACAACCCGTAACCCTTAACCATGAATAAACTATGATGAACACGATGAAACTCAGAACCACAACAGTTGCCGTTATATTGGCAATGACCACTTTGGGGCTGGGTGCCTGTTCCGGTGGGAATAACAATCAATCGGATGGAAACCAAAATTCCGGATCTCAAAATAGCGGATTGACAGATTTTGAAATGGAACACGGAATTGGCCCGGTTACCGAACCGGTCTCACTTGGAGAACTCGATTCGGAAAGGGCAGAAGAAGGACGTGTAATTTTCCAGGCAAAATGTTCTGCCTGTCATAAGATGGATGAAAGATATATCGGCCCGCCTCTCGGAGACGTGACAGAGCAAAGAAGTGCTGCATATATCATGAATATGATTCTGAACCCGGATGAGATGACAAAAAGGCACCCGGTAGCCAAAGAACTGTTGGCCGAGTATATGGCCCCTATGGCTTTTCAGAATGTTTCGATAGATGAGGCACGATCTATTGTGGAATATCTGAGAACGGAAAATCCTTAAATCACTAAATAATAATCTAATTCAGATATAAGACTATGAATTCACTAAATAATAATGTGGGTAAAAGTTTTATTGGAGTTGCTGCTCTCGTAATCGGGATGCTTTTTATCTATGGATGTGGAAATGGTTCGTTTTCAGATTCCTCGGATGCCGCCCAAAAAGTCTATGTTGCACCGGGCGAACATGACGAATTCTACGGATTGTTTTCCGGCGGGTATAGTGGTCAGATGACCGTATACGGACTCCCTTCCGGACGGCACATCTATACGATTCCGGTCTTTTCGCAAGCACCGGTCAACGGTTATGGATACAGTGAGGAAAGCAAGCCGATGCTGGAGACCTCCCACGGGTTTATTCCCTGGGATGATGCCCACCACCCGGAACTTTCGCAAACCGACGGAGTGCCGGACGGAAGATGGGTATTTATCAATGCGAACAATACTCCTCGTTTGGCTCGAATTGATCTGAGCACGTTCCAGACGGCTGAAATTATCGAAATTCCCAATTCGGCCGGTAATCATGCCTCTCCGTTTGTTACAATGAATACCGAATACATCTCGGCCGCTACACGGTTCAGTATTCCGATGGATGAGGAAAACCTGGAGAATATGGACGTGGATATCAGTTCGTATGCAGAAACATTTAAAGGAACCCTGAGCTTTATTAAAGTTGATGAAGACGGACATATGAATGTGGATTTTCAAATTCTTGTGCCAGGGTATAATTATGATTTGTCGCATGCCGGGAAGGGGCCCTCACACGGCTGGTCCTTTTTTACCAGCTATAACAGCGAGGAAGCCCATACCCTGCTTGAAATGAACGCTTCAAGAAACGACAAGGATTTCATTGCAGCGGTCAACTGGCAGAAAGCCGCAGAGTATGCAGCCGAGGGGGAAGGAAAAATGGTTCCCGGGAAACATACCCGAAACTATATGGATCACAGTGAGCATCAAGCCAAATCGGAACTGATTGAGGAAGTCCGGGTTCTGGATCCAAGGGAGCTGTCCGGCATCATTTATTATCTGCCAACGCCGAAGTCTCCTCACGGCGTGGATGTGGATCCCTCCGGCGAATATATTGCGGCAGGCGGGAAATTATCATCCATTATCCCCGTTCACTCCTTTTCGAAAATGTTAACAGCCATTGAAAATGAAGACTTTGAAGGGGAAATCCATGGGATTCCGGTCATTAACTATGATGCAACCATACATGCTGAAGTCGAGAATGCAGGATTGGGAGCCTTGCATACAGAATTCGATGGAAACGGATTTGCATATACGACGGCTTTTATTTCATCTGAAATCGTGAAATGGAGTCTGGATACTTTTGAAGTGGTTGACCGTATCGATACGTACTATTCGCCGGGTCACCTGATGATTCCGGGCGGGGATAGTCAAAAGCCATGGGGCAAGTATTTGGTGGCCTTGAACAAGATTACCAAAGACCGTTATCTGCCAACCGGTCCGGAACTTTTCCATTCGGCTCAACTGATTGATATTTCAGGCGATAAAATGGAGCTGTTGTTGGATTTCCCGACCGATGGCGAGCCCCACTACGCCCAGGCGATACCAGCCGATCTTGTAAAACCGAATCAGGTTCGATTCTATGATTTGGAAGATAATAACCACCCCTATGCCGCTAAAAATGAGTCGGAAACCCGTGTAGAACGGGAGGGGAACAATGTCCACGTTTATATGACGACCATTCGAAGCCACTTTACACCTGACAATATCGAAGGAATTAAATTGGGTGATAAAGTTTACTTCCATCTTACGAACCTGGAGCAGGATTGGGACGTACCTCACGGTTTTGCAATCAAGGGTGCGAACAATGCGGAACTCCTTGTCATGCCGGGTGAGACCCGAACCCTGACATGGGAACCGAAGCAGACCGGGGTTTTCCCCTTCTATTGCACGGATTTCTGTTCTGCATTGCACCAGGAGATGTCGGGATACGTACGCGTCTCCCCATCAGGATCGGATGTGCCTCTTACGTGGGGAACGGGTGAATGAGGCGTTTCGTCCTCGGGAATCTTGCAGAAGGAACTATATGAAGGATGCATTTGAGTGACGGGTTCATGTTGTACCCTCACCCCGTTCATTCGGGGTGTTTAGATCCCCAACCAACCCCGGGACAGGTGACCTACCTGCCCGGGGTTCTTTTAAAAAAGTACAGGATTCAAATTGGATTTGTTTACGAGACGGAATCAATCCATCGGACGGTGGAAAATGTGAAACGGGAAAATGAATACAAAGAATAAAATAGCAATGGCACTGGCATCCCTGATCCTGGCCGGTATATACCTGGTGCCCATCTGGAGTATAAATTTGCAAGCTCCTCAGTATCCGGAAGGTATTGGTCTGAAAATTTGGGTAGACAAGATTCAGGGGCAAAAAAAGCAGGATCTGCAGAATATCAACGGATTAAACCACTATATCGGAATGAAACCGATTCATTCCGAATCCATCCCCGAATTAAAATTGATGCCGTACTTTTTTGGATTTCTTATTGTCAGCGGTTTGGGGGTGGCCGTCTGGGGAAATCGCAAGGCATTACTGGTGTGGATAGTCCTGTTTACGGTGATGGCCCTGGCAGGGTTGATCGATTTCTATATATGGGAATACGACTACGGGCACAATTTAAATCCGGATGCCCCGATTAAGATTCCGGGAATGAGTTATCAGCCTCCATTGATCGGGACAAAACAACTGTTGAATATGAGAACCACTTCCATGCCGGACATCGGGTTCTGGTTGGCGATACTGTCCTTGAGCATAGGGACAACGGTGTGGTGGAAAAGCCGTCCTTCGAAGGAGGAAGACAAAAGGAATCAAAACGAGGGGAATGACTAAAAAGCTTTGAAAGACTTCATCATCATACTCTTTTTATTTCTCATTGCCTTCTCTGCCTTCTCTGCCTGCAGCCAGGAGCCCCGCGCTGTTCACTACGGTCAGGACGAATGTGAATCCTGCAAGATGATCATTGTGGACAATCGTTTTGCCGCACAACTGGTAACGGAGAATGGCAAGGCATTTATATTCGACTCCATCGAATGCATGGCCGATTATACAGCCAAAAATAGTGAAACGGCTCAGCAATCTGTTCTGTGGGTAAGCAGCTTTGTAAATCCGGGGACGTGGATCAACACGGAAGAAGCACAGTTCATCCGGCATGATGAAATAAAAAGTCCGATGGGTCTTTCTCTGTTGGCTGTGAAGCCTGCTGAATCGGAATGGAAGGAAGGCGGAGACGAATATACGTGGGAAGAAATTATAAAATGGGTGGATCAGTCCTGGGAGCAGCGTCCCAATTAAAAAATACTATGAAGTTACATTTCGGGATCTTAAATAGAATGAACATGCGAGTGTTATGGCTTCTCTTCGCAGTAAGCCCTCTCTCGCTCTTTGCCCAAATGCCGGTTGGGCCCGGTGAGGCTGTTTCAACGTTGCAGCAGGCAATTGCGAAGGCAGAGCCGGGAGACCATATTTTATTGAGGGAGGGAATTTACCCTGTTCACAACCTGACCATTGATAAATCTTTAACAATCGAGGGAGAGGGCAGAGTGATACTTGACGGAGAACAGAAAGGTTTTGTTGTTAAAATTCATGCTGAAGATGTCATATTTCGGAACGTGGAAATACACAACTCTTCCTTCGGTTTTATGGAGGATTATGCCGGCATCTTGATTGAGGATACACGAAATGTGTTGATCGAAAACGTGTTGCTTATCGACAATTATTTCGGAATTTATATTGCCAAAAGCAGCGACATCATTCTTCGGGATAACCGCCTTCGATCCAATGCGACGCGGGAAAGCACTTCGGGCAACGGGATTCATCTCTGGTATTCCAAGAACATAACAATCGAGGGAAATGACATTACCGGCCACCGGGATGGCATCTATTTCGAGTTTGTCGAAGACAGCCATATTCTTAAAAATATCAGCCATAATAACCTTCGATATGGACTGCACTTTATGTATTCCAATCGGTGTGTTTATACCGCCAATACTTTTCGGCAGAATGGTGCCGGTGTGGCCGTCATGTACACAAAGGATGTTGAGATGAGGAAGAATCGGTTTGAACGGAACTGGGGTGCGAATGCTTACGGCTTGTTGTTGAAAGAGATTGGGGACAGCCAAATATCAGAGAATGTGTTTGAAAATAACACCGTCGCGATCTATGCAGAAGCGTCCAACCGGATGATTGTTGAGGGAAATGATTTTATCGGTAATGGCTGGGCAGTCCGTATTCAGGGTAACTGCGTGGATAACCGATTTGTTAAAAATAATTTTTTGGAAAACAGCTTTGATGTGGGGACAAACAGCCGTCAGCACTATAATCATTTCGAGGGGAATTTCTGGAGTCAGTATGAAGGATACGATTTGGATCTTGACGGAATCGGGGATGTCCCCTACAGGCCGGTCCGGCTGTTTTCCATGCTCATTGAAAAGCGTCCTGAATCTTTAATTCTGCTTCGAAGCATGATGGTTTCGCTCCTTGACCTGGCCGAACGGGTTATGCCGGTTCTGACACCGGAAACCCTTGTAGACAAGAAACCCAAAATGAGAAAGTTGTGATCATAAAAATCAAAAATTTAAAAAAATCATTCGGAGAACGCCCTGTTTTGAAAGGGATGGACCTGTCTGTGCCCGAAGGACAAGCTACGGGGATCGTCGGACCCAATGGTTCGGGAAAAACTACACTGATCAAATCATTGCTGGGACTTGTTCGCCCTGATTCGGGATCGATCGAAGTGAAAGGAGTCAAGCTTAATGGGAACTGGGAATACCGGCAGAATATCGGTTATATGCCCCAGGTAGCCCGTTATCCGGAGAACATGAAGGTGTATGAGTTGTTTGATTTCATAGAAGGGCTCAGAAATCGTGTACCGGTTTTTAAGGATGAATTGATTGAACAGTTTAATCTCGGCCCTGAACTTGAGAAACCTCTGCGGGTCCTTTCAGGAGGAAACCGGCAAAAAGTCGGGGCAACGCTGGCGATGATGTTCGATCCTCAACTGCTGTTTCTTGATGAACCGACAGCCGGCCTGGATCCACAGGCCAGTTACCAATTTAAAGAATGGGTTCGGCGAGAAAAAGTGAGGGGAAAAACGATTTTGATTACCTCCCATATTATGAGTGAGCTTGAGCAACTTGCGGATCACCTGGTATTTATTCTGGAAGGCAGTATTCGTTACTACGGTACGATGAAAAATCTCCTCGAGGAAAATCGGGAAGAACATCTTGAAGGAGCCATTGCAAGAATGATGGAGGTATCAAACGTATGACCTCCATGCTCCTACATATTGTCCGGAACGAGTGGAAATCACTGCTGCGAGGCAGATGGGTGATCGGCTATGGCCTCATATTTGTCATTCTTACAGATATGCTTTTACGATTTGTCGGCGGTGGACCCGAGGTATTACTGAGTATGACCAATGTCATGCTTTTGTTAATCCCCCTTGTCGGGATGATATACGGAATTCTCTACTTGTATCAGTCACGCGAATTTGTTGAGTTGCTTCTGGCTCAGCCGATCGACAGAAAAACATTGTATTGGGGATTGTTTTTCGGAATCTCAACACCTCTGATGGCAGCGTTTGTGGCAGGCGTGGCCCTGCCTCTTGGCTGGCACGGAATTTTGGTAAGCAACCTGGGGGAATCCGCATTGGTACTCGTTCTCGGGGGAGTCCTGACACTGATTTTTGTTTCGCTGGGATTTGTACTGGGACTAATCTATTTCGATGACCGGATCAAGGGTTTTGGATTTTCAATTGTCATCTGGCTCTTTTTGGCAATTTTGTACGACGGTCTCATTCTCCTGTTAATATTTATGATGGGAAATTTCCCCCTGGAACGGATGGTCATTGCTGTTTCGATGTTAAATCCGATTGATTTGGCCCGGATTGCCGTTATGCTGGAATTCGATGTCTCAGCCCTGATGGGATATACCGGTGCAGTCTTTAACCGCTTTTTTGGTACCGGCCTGGGCCTGATATCTGCCGGAAGCATGTTGATAGCCTGGTTCCTCGTCCCCATCTGGATTGGACTCAGGGTGTTTGAAAGAAAAGATTTTTAACAAGATCCTATTCGGGTCTGGAATTGGAAATGCAGATTGAGCCCGACACACACCTGGATGAAGGATTTTCGAACCTTCAGGTTCGGGAACAAGATGAATGAGAATAATTTTATGAATCCTGATCCTCATCTTATACAAAAATATAATGTATCCGGTCCAAGGTATACTTCATACCCGACGGCCGTGCAGTTTGAGGAAGTTAGAGAGGCGAGCGTGGGGGGAGAGATGATCCGGGAACATCGCGGATCTGAAAATCTCTCCCTCTATTTTCATATTCCGTTTTGTTTTTCACTTTGCTGGTTTTGTGGCTGCACGAAAATCATAACCAAAGATGCAGACCGGGGAGATGTTTACCTGGATTATCTGGAGAAAGAAATTGATTTGATTCGCCCTCATTTATTAAATGCCGCTTCAAATGTGATTCAAATTCATTTTGGAGGCGGAACCCCCACTTTTTTGAGCCCGGGTCAACTGAAGCGATTGGGAGTATTGATTCAGACTCATTTTGACATCGATGAAGATGTGGAATACAGCGTGGAAATCGATCCGAGAAGATGTAGTGAAGACCAGATAAGGATGTTGCGGGAGATCGGCTGCAACCGTGCTTCCCTGGGAATTCAGGACATACATCCGGAAGTGCAAAAAGCCATTCACCGTGTCCAGCCGTTTGAACAGGTCGTCCAGGTCACCGAATGGCTAAGGTCTACCGGATTTGAAGGAGTTAATTTCGACCTGATTTATGGGCTTCCGAAACAGACCCCGGCTACTTTCCGGCAAACGATTCATGAGGTGACACAATTAAATCCCGATCGTCTGGCTGTGTACAGTTATGCTCACATTCCGGATCTTATGCCGGCTCAGAAATTGCTGAATGAGGACGAATTTCCATCCACTGAGGAAAAATTGGAGATGCTTACTTACTCGATCGAAGCATTGCCCTCCTACGGGTATCGTTTTATCGGCATGGATCATTTCGCAAAAGAAGAGGATGAACTTACCCGAGCCCTTGACAACGGAACCTTGCAGCGTAATTTTCAGGGATACAGTACCCGCCCCGGGGCGGATATGATCGCATTTGGAATGTCGGGGATCTCCCAGGTTGGAGACGTCTATTTCCAGAATTCAAAAGACCTGAGTGACTATTACCGGTACCTGGATCAAAATTTGCTGCCCGTGGTAAAAATGCTGAAATTAAACCGTGATGACCGGATACGGCGGGATTTGATCATGAAAATCATGTGTCAGACGGATCTGAATTTCCAGGATTTTTCCGAAAAGTGGGGAATTGATTTTGAAACCTATTTCAGGCAGGAGAACCATCAACTCATTCAGCTTGAAGAAGATGGACTGGTTTACCGTTCAGGGCAGGGGTTGCAAACAACGGAAAAAGGTCGCCTGTTTCTTCGCAATATCGCCATGGTATTCGATGCTTATTTTCAATCACCCGGGCAAAAAAAACGATATTCCAAAACAGTGTAACTTCATCCGTAATGACATGTGGATGATCTTTTACAAGGGATCCGGTACATTGATAACAACATGCTTTCCATAACGATTGACAATCATTCGACAGATAGCTGAACATGCATTTAACGGATAGACAACAAATCCGGCTTTGGTATTGGAGTGGTGCAGCCGGGGTGTTTGTGATTTTGGTTATCGGCGGGATAACAAGGCTGACGCAGTCAGGGCTCTCTATCGTAGAATGGAATCCGTTAATGGGAGTGATCCCGCCTTTGACGGATGCGGATTGGATGGAAGTTTTTGATAAATACCGGGAATTCCCTGAGTATCAGCAACGGAACCAGGGGATGAGTTTGACGGAATTTAAATTTATTTTCTTCTGGGAGTATATCCACCGGGCAGCCGGACGGTTGCTTGGACTGGTTTTTCTTATCCCCTTTGTATATTTCCTGATTAAAAGGAAGTTTTCGTCTTTGCAGTTCAAACGTGCCCTGATTCTCCTGTGCCTGGGCCTCACCCAGGGGTTAATGGGCTGGTTTATGGTGAAAAGCGGGCTGGTGGATGTACCCTTTGTGAGCCCCTACCGGTTGGCAGCTCATTTGCTGCTTGCCTTTACAGTATTCGGATGTTGTGTCTGGTTTGCACTTGACTGTACCCGTAAGACCCGATCCACAGGCCGGCCGGCAGATTCTGCAGCAAGCGTCAGATGGCTTGTCGGTATTTTTCTCGCTGTGCTGATCCTGCAGGTAGTCTGGGGGGCCTTTGTGGCGGGACTTCATGCAGGTCATGTATATAATACGTTTCCAAAAATGAATCAATATTGGATTCCTCCTGAACTCTGGTTGCTTGAACCTTGGGCCAGGAATCTGTCTGAAAACACGGCAGCGGTGCAGTGGATCCACCGTGTGTTGGGGACACTGCTTGTGATGATTGCCGTAGTGATTTGGGGACGCCTGACGTATTCTGATTTGAAGTGGACAGTAAAGAAATGGGGAGTGATTCTGCTTGGATTAGTATTGACTCAATACCTCGTCGGAGTATTTACTCTCTTGTATCATGTGCCGATTTTCCTTGGGGTTGTTCACCAGGCGATGGCTTTAATTCTGTTCGGCATCACAATCGGAATTTATCATTATCTTTACGTTTATTCTCTTAATACTTATCCATAACTAATCACAAGTTGTCATGTATTTTTGGTCCGTTTACATTCATATTTTATCAGCAATTTTCTGGATTGGAGGGATGCTCTTTACCGCAGCCGTCCTGGTACCTGTCAGCCGTGACAAGATGTTCAACAACAGGCGGGGGGAATTTTTCAGAAAAGTGGGAACACTTTACAGCCGGATTAGCTGGGTTCTATTTATCCTGATTATTGGTTCCGGGCTGACTGCCCTGATAGGCAGGGGATATAGTCTTTCGGATTTAATCTCTTCACATTTCTGGCAATCAGGATTCGGGGGCATATTAATGGGAAAGCTGCATGTTTTCTCACTTGTGCTGATCCTGAGTGGTTTGCATGATTTCTGGCTGGGCCCAAAGGCAGTGCGGCTGATGGACGAGCAGCCCGAGAGCAAGACGACCCTCCGGTTTCGCAAAGCCTCAAGCTGGGTTGGACGAATCAACCTGTTATTAGGTTTATGGATACTTTACTACGCCTTGTCTCTCGTAAGATGATGAATTCCAGCGCATCGGTGTGTCAGGGAACAGTCAGCCGCATCCTGTAATCAGGGACAGGGATCAATGAATAGATATGGATCTGTGAACACACCCCGGGTTCTCCGCCGGCGGAGAACCGTCCCCTCTCAAGAGGGGATGGAATGGTCTTGAT
>JBBDNC010000182.1:0-2263 GCA_040877875.1 Balneolaceae bacterium
GGGGAAAGCGTAAACGAAAATGCGAAGCAGTTTGAGTTTAGCGAGGGGTGTGTTCATGGATTCAATCCATAAGCTAATAAAAAAAATCAGCCAGCCGTTGGCTAACAGACGGTCATTCCCCGCCGGCGGATAACTGACCCACTGTTTCACTGACACACTGATAACTGTTATCTAACTGTCCATCCGCCGTCGACGATGATGTTTTGTCCGGTGATATAGTTGGAAGCGTCAGATGCGAGAAAGACAAATGCACCGGCCAGATCTTCCGGTTTCCCGATGCGCTTCAAAATTGTTTTTTCTTCGAGGTTGCGGATAAACTCCTTTTTTTGCTGAACCGTTTCGGGTGGATAGGGTCCGGGACTCACCGTATTCACTGTAATTCCATCTTCGCCGAGACAGGTTGCGTAATACCGGCTCAGGTGAATCACTCCCGCTTTGGCCGTTCCGTAATGGGGCGGATTCAGCATCTCTTCAAACCCTTTATAAACCTTCAGATCAGGAGGTTCGACCCCGTACATGGACGAAACGTTGATAATTCTCGGAGCGGGGCTCTTCTTCAGGTAGGGAATCCCCTCCCGGATACACCGGAATACACTATTCAGAGTTCCGTCAATCCCATGTTCCCATTCCTCGTCACTCATCGTCAGCGGATCTTGTCCGCTGAGATAAAAAGCGTTGTTGATCAACACGTCAAATCCGCCGGACCGGGATTCAACCGCTTCAAAAGCTTGTTTGATTGAATCGGTTTTTGAAATGTCACAGTGTTCAAAAAACAGCCTGTCACGACCCTTTTCAATCTCTTCAAACGCTTTTTTATGTTTATCAGGATTTCGTCCCAAGACGTAGACGGCAGCCCCATGATATAACAGGCTTTCCGTCATTCCCTTACCCAGGTATCCGTATCCACCGGTTATTGCGACAACTTTGTCTGTAAGATCGAACGTGTAAATCATGGGTTCAGTGTATCAGTGTGTCAGTGTGTCAGTTATTTGCCGCCTGGCGCCATGCGCTATACTCTACGCCCATTTCGAGGGCATGAGGATGCGGTCCGGGACCTTTATTTTCAGCTCCGGCAACACGTTCCCGGCCGGCACACGGTCGAGAGCGTTCAGGTTTTCCCGTAGCTGCCGGGTGTTTTCTACGCCTATAATCACTTTATCGATTTCAGGCTGCTCGAGGACAAACCTCAGCAGGGACCCGGGAAGTGTGTCGATTTCTTTTTGCAGGGTCTGGAGGATCGGTTTGGCATCTGCAAAGAACCCGTTCAGCTCTTCCGGTTTTATAAAAAACAGTCCCTGGAGGAAGGCCGACCGTGTGTGGATTTCACATCCCATTTCTTTCAGTTCCCTGAAATAGTCAGCAAACCGCCGGTCTAAATAGTTAAAGGGAACCTGTATCAGATCGGGTTTGAACCCCGCATTCATAAGCTTCTCCAGTTCAGCCGGTTCGTTCAGCGAATAGCCGATTTTTTCTGCCAAACCTTTTTCACGAATTTCAAGTAATTCTTCCCACTGAGCCGGCTCTTTAAGCAACGCCATGGGACGGTGAGCCAGATAACCGGCCAGGGAATCACTTTTCAAATGTTCCAGGCTTTCCATTAGCTGATTCTCCAACGGCTCACCTTGTCCGGGCGGCATAAACTTGGAGACAATCCTGAAACCTTTCAGGTCATACCTGCCCAAAACATCTTCCGCATTTCCATAAGCCGAGGCCGTATCCAAAACCTTGATTTTGCTTCGAACGGCAAAATCGAGAATTCGTGAAACTTCTTCCGGGGGTGTTTGGCCGGAGCGATTCGAAATTCCATAGGGCGTCCCAAACTGCACCGTCCCTAATCCAAGTTTCGGCTTAAAGTTCATTCCTGAACTTTTACTGGTTTTGCTTCAGTAATGGATTTTCGACTTGATCCAAGTGAATTATCCCTGGCAAAAGTAAAATCCCTAACAATAGTCTCCACTTTCTCCATAAATTTGGAAGAATCTACCGTTGTTTTTAGCCACTTTTTCCCCTCGAGAAGTTCAACAGGAAAATTTTTGAGTCTGATGGATAGTTCCGGTTCATTGATAAAAGCCTTTTCAACCGTATGTGAAAAAACTTCATCCCAGTTAAAGCTATAATTTTCTGAAATCGTCACAATATCAAATACATCTTTTGGTTCATCCCGGCTGATCAGGGCCGTCAATTTATTTGTCAGAATATTTGAAACTGTGTCAATAAATATTCCATCGTATTCAATCGGGTTCCCCCACCGTTTGCCCGTGTC
>JBBDNC010000183.1:0-12451 GCA_040877875.1 Balneolaceae bacterium
AGCATATCCCCCGCTTTGATACGCTCGAACGGATTGTGCAGGGCCTGGATCTAACAGTTCATGGATTGCTTGGTGATGGAGCCTGATTTTATTGATTTTTAGCTCAAGCAGGATTCACGTTTAAGAAAATCTGTCAACCCCCATTTTACTAGCAGTCCCAATCATGGCATTTACAAAACAAGAAGAAGAGCAGTACGAGGCCGTTGTCCGGAAATTCATCGATCGGCGCAGGCCATCGCCGGAAATCCGGTCCGAACTGGACATCGGTTGCTCCATTCGCGGTCAAAGCATCGAAATCCATGAAATACGCCCTCAATGGAACAAGCCGGTTATCAAGAGAAAATATCCGGTTGCCAAAACCACCTGGGTTCAAACGCAGAAGAAATGGAAAATCTACTGGATGAGAGCCGACCTGAAGTGGCACGCCTACGATCCCCTGCCGGAAGTGGAACGGTTGGAAGAGTTCCTTGAAGAGGTCGACAGGGACCCGGGCGGCTGTTTTTGGGGATAGACGCACCTCAGCCCCATAATTCTTGCACGTGGATCAGGCCATTGAACAAATCCGGGAAGGACTCATCGTCGTATACGTCTGCAGCAAAGGTTTCACTGAGTTTCAATAATTCCAGCAGCTACGAGATCATTTCCCTCACATTTCCCGGGGTAATTCCAATTATCTGAAGTACTCTGTTGCCGCCGGATCCGAATGTAAACTTGAGATCAAACATATCTTCCGAATCGGGGCCACCGGCAAAGTAGGAGAGCTCCGGTGGTAAACCCTGAAAGTCAGGGTAACTCATCAGATACAGAATGCATTTTTACATTATTTTTAAAGCTTAACCGTTAAAGGCATTAATATTAGAATTATTTAATATTAATGGATAAGTTGTTGATAATTGATCTATAAGGAGAATAAACGAAGTTGAACTGTGGAGTGCATTAACTCTCCTGTTCAGTTTTACGATAAACCGGAGCCGATTTTTTTATATGTAAGGGTTTGAGTAAGAAAAATACGAGATGAATTATAATAAAAGAGTCCTTGTCGTGGATGACAATGAGTCCATTCACAAGGATATTGAATCTATATTATCGCCGACTACCCATGCTCAAAATGAGGAGTTGGAGGAATTAGAACGGGTCCTTTTTGAAAACGATCAACCCCCGGAACCTCATCAACAGATTGTATACAAAATCGATCATGCCTATCAGGGCAGGGAAGCGGTTCAAAAGGTTCATGAGGCTGACAAGACAGGAGATCCCTATGCTTTAATATTCATGGATGTTCGGATGCCTCCCGGTATGGATGGTGTTCAGGCTATCCAAAAAATCCGGAAAAACCATCCCCATGTAGAAATTGTCATCTGTACGGCTTATGCAGACTATTCCTGGCAGGAAATTTTAAAGAATCTGGGTCACTCGGATAAGCTATTCTTTATGAAAAAGCCGTTCGACCCAACTGCCCTGAAGCAAACTGCCCTGACACTTACCACCAAATGGAAACTCCAGCAGGAATCGCTCCAGTACACTGAAAAACTTGAAACAGAGGTTAAAGAAAGAACCCGTGATCTGCAGGAACTTCTGAATAAGTATAAGGGGATGAAGGAGGAAGCCGAGCGTGCAGCAGAAGCAAAAGGAACTTTCCTGGCAAATATGAGTCACGAAATCCGGACTCCGATGAATGGTATCCTGGCCATGAATGAACTGCTCCTTGAAACAGAGCTGACGGAAGAACAGGAAGAATATTGTGATTTGGCTCAACAAAGCGCCCAGGCCCTGCTTCGTATCATTAATGATATCCTTGATTTTTCAAAAATAGAAGCCGGAAAAATGGATCTCGAAGAGATCCCGTTTAACTTGAAAGACTTGGTTAGCGGCGTCTCAAAAATGGCCTCCGCTTCGGCCAGGGACAAAGATCTGAATGTACGGTTTGACATCGATGATGCGATTCCCGATCAAGTGATCGGCGATCCAACTCGTATCCAGCAGATCCTGCTGAACTATGGCAACAATGCTGTAAAATTTACCGATAAAGGATCCATAGAATTTAATATTGAACTGCTGGATGAGGATAAAAATAATTTACACCTGAAATTCTCAGTTACGGACACTGGCACAGGGATATCGGAGGAAAAACTTGCAACTCTTTTTACTCCTTTTTCTCAGGCGGACAGTTCAACGACCAGAAAATACGGCGGAACAGGACTTGGGCTGGCAATCTGCAGACAGCTTGCTGATCTGATGAACGGAGAAGTAGGAGCAGATAGCGAAGAGGGGAAAGGCTCTACCTTCTGGTTTGACGTGACACTTTCAAAAAAGCTGAAAAACAAGTCATCCGGCAACACAAAAGAAAAATCACCTGTATCTGAAACCGTTCAGAAGCAAACACGCTCAGACACAGATCATGCTCACGAAACGCAGCATTCCGACCCCCCGGTCAAGATACTCGTAGCGGAAGACACAAAAATAAACCGCATCGTACTGGATAGGTTATTACACAAGGAAAATTTTGAACTGAATTTTGTCAACAATGGAAAAGAAGCGGTAGAAGCCGTTAAAAATAATCAATTTGAAATTGTGCTGATGGACCTTCAAATGCCCGTGATGGATGGAATAGAGGCAGCGAAGGCCATTCGAAAAATGGAAATGCAGAAAAAAAATAAAAATCGTCTCCCGATCATAGCTCTTACCGGAAGTGCCGTAAATCAAGAAACAACTGCCTGTTTCGACGCAGGCATGGATGACTACCTGACCAAGCCCATCCCCAAAAAGAAGCTACTCGAAACCCTGAATAAATGGAAAGAACGTGCAGTTTCCAGTGAAACCGTGTAGGCTGCCTCAACAAGGTCACCCGGGTTCCATGTCTCGTTTTCAATGAATTATCAGAAGATCAGTTGCCTGCATGCTGAAAGGGTTTGAGCCGGTTTTTAACAAAGTTGAACAACAATAGCCAACTACTTGTATATAACCCTTACACTTCAAAATCATTCTATTTCTTTTGAACGCTCGTCCCGAAGTACATTGTTTAGGAGTTGCATTTTGATTTCAAAGAGTATTTTAAGAACCTTAAGAGCCGAACAATTTCGATAACCTGTTAATCAAGAGCTTCTGACTTGACTGATCAACAAAAGAATAAAAAATCAGGATCCGCGTCCGGGTCATCCCGTGAAAACAAAAAATCCAAAAAACCTGGGTCCCCGACGTTTCAGCGGCCCTCCCAGGGTCCGGGAATTATTTTTTGGATTTTTCTCATTTCCCTCTTCGTTTTGCTGTATTTGAACACAGGAAACTCAAACACGGGGTGGTTCAGTACTACACCTCAATTGGAGTATAGCGAGTTTCGAAGCCTTCTTGAAAATGGGGCCGTCAAACAAGTCCATGTACAGGGCGATGAAATACTGGCCACGTTGAACGAGCCTCAACAGCTTAAAAGTGCAACGAATGATACGACTTCGTATGAAAATTTCATTACCTACATCCCCTCATTTGGTGACGAGCAGCTTTTAGCCAGGCTGGAAGAACGGGGAGTCACTGTTTCCGCAGAACCGGAATCCGATAATTTTTGGTGGTATTTGCTGTTTATGGCTTTTCCCCTTCTCCTGCTGGTGTTTATCGGTTATATGTTTTTCCAGCGTATGCAGGCCCAGGGACAGGGAATGTTCAACATCGGTCAAAACAAGGCGAAACTTCAGGACAAAAGTAAGCAACGTACGACGTTTGATGACGTAGCGGGACTGGACGGAGCCAAAACCGAATTGCGTGAGGAAATTGAATTTCTTAAAAATCCAGATAGCTTTGATATGCTCGGGGCCAAACTGCCAAAAGGTGTCCTTCTCATCGGTCCCCCGGGAACAGGGAAAACCCTGCTTGCCCGGGCAGTAGCCGGTGAAGCGGACGTGCCCTTTTTTACCATAACCGGTTCTGATTTCATGGAGATGTTTGTAGGAGTCGGGGCCAAACGGGTCCGGAGTATGTTTAAAAAAGCGAAAGAACATGCTCCAAGTATCATTTTTATCGATGAAATTGATTCGATCGGCCGTCAGAGAGGAGCCGGTCTGGGCGGTGGACATGACGAACGTGAACAGACGCTTAACCAGATGCTTTCGGAACTGGATGGCTTTGAGCCCAATGAAAATGTGATCGTCATGGCTGCAACGAACCGGCCGGATATCCTCGACAAGGCCCTGTTGCGTCCGGGAAGATTTGACCGGCAAATCACCGTGGACCTTCCGACTCAATTGCACCGTGTTGAAATCCTCAAACTGCATGCCAAAAACAAACCACTGGACGAAAGTGTTGATCTTGAAAAAATTGCCCGCGGAACCCCGGGGTTTAGCGGAGCAGATCTTGAAAACCTGCTGAATGAAGCCTCGTTACATGCAGGACGTTACAAGAGAGATAAAATTACCATGGAGGATATCGAAGAGGCCCGTGACAAGGTTATGATGGGACGTAAACGTGAAGGGATGCAGATCGACGAGGAGGAAAAGAAATTACTGGCATACCATGAAGCCGGCCATGCCGTCGTAGCCGCCTCTCTTCCCCATTCCGATCCGATCCATAAAGTCACCATCATCCCGCGGGGACGGGCAATGGGTGTGACTCAACAACTGCCTGAAAAAGAAAAATACCTCTATCACAGGGAGTACATGCTCGATCGGCTGGCCGTGATTATGGGGGGGCGGGCGGCTGAACAGCTCATCTTCAATACTTCCACAAGCGGGGCTCAAAACGACCTGCAGCAGGTAGCAAAGATCTCCAGAAAAATGGTCACGGACTGGGGTATGAGCGACAAATTCGACCATCTTTCTTTCGGCAGTGATAATGGTGAAGTTTTTCTTGGACGTGAACTGGGTCAAAAACAACAATACAGCGACTCAACAGCCCGTGAAATTGACGAAGAAATCCAGCGAATCTCCAGGGAAGCCTACGACCGGGCCCGGGAAACCTTAAAAAAACACCGGGACGTTTTAGACAAAATAGCAGACTTGCTGATCGAAAAAGAAGAAGTACCGGGAGAGGTGGTAACCGGGCTGATGCGGGGGGAAGATCGCCTTCCGGAATCGGAAGACGGACAGGAAAAAGAAGAACACAGGAAGAAAAAATAAGAGTTCACTATCCGGCTCAAGTCTGACTCCTCACATCCTTCCGGTTTGCAAATAACAGGCCCTAAGTCCTGCGTCCTGCATGCACTCAATCCGGATAAATGGAAAACTCCCCCTCATCGCTACCGCTCCGAGTTCTCGCCAAAATCCGAACGCGTTAATGTGAAACTGAACGTAGAGCCTTTGTTAACCGTACTCTCGATGAATAGCTCCTCACCATGAACCTCGATTATATGCTTGACAATCGATAAGCCCAGACCGGTCCCTCCTTTCTCTCTTGACCGGGACTTATCCGCCCGATAGAAACGCTCGGTTACCCGTTTGATATCCTTCGGCTCGATTCCAATCCCGGTATCCTTCACATAGAGCAGAATCTTTTCTTTCCTTTTAGGATACGGCTTCACCCCGACTTCAACAGTTCCCCAGGGACGGTTATATTTCATGCCGTTTTCAATCAGGTTAATCAGGAGCTGTTTAACCTGGTGACGATCCGCCCGGACAACAAGCTGATTATCAAAATCGGCAACCTTGATTTCCACCTTTTCACTCTGTGCCTTGTGTTGCAGGCTCTCCACGACATCCAATACGACACTTCGAAGATTAATATTCTGAAGATCAGACTTGAGCTCCCCGGTCTCCAGCCTGGAAATTTCCATCAGATCCTTGGTGAGATAAATCAACCGGTTTACGTTTCGCATCGCCTTGTTCAAAAAAACACGGTTTACCTGTTTATCTTCAAGAGCGCCGTTGAGTAACGTCTCAATAAACCCCTGAACAGCAAAGATCGGTGTTTTCAGTTCATGTGAAATATCTCCGATGAACTCCTTCCGGTAATTTTCGATCTTGTTTAACCGCTGAATTTCACGTTCAACCATCTTGCTGGTTCGCAAAGAACGGGTAACCAGATAATCAAGCTCATCCCGGTGGCCGGTCTCTACATTTTGGTATTCTTCAAATCGCTTGCGGGCAATGTTTCTGATAATCCGGTTGACAACCGACAGCCGCCGGCTGAGAAGCTGATGGCTGATAAAATAAACTAAACCTCCGGCTGCAATGCCCGAAAGTACAGGCAGCAGGATCCATTGCACGAATGTGACAGAAGAAATGAATAACAGAAAAATAGCCACAATCAAAACCACTGCAAGAGATGAGCGGATTGCTATACGTAAAGCCAACTGGAAGATGGCTGTTTGATATGAACTCTTTTTGGCCGTTCGTTTCATTCTTTAAACCGGTAACCGACTCCTTTCACCGTTTCGATATAATGATCTCCGAGTCTCTCTCTTATTTTCCGGACGTGAACATCCACCGTCCGGTCAACAACGTACACATCGTCCCCCCAAACCTTGTTTAATAATTTTTCACGGCTTAAAACTCTCCCTTTCCGTCCTGCAAGATAGTATAACAGTTCAAATTCCTTCCGGGGAAGTTGAAACTCTTCCTCACCACGTTTAACCAGGTACCTGTCCTTGTCGATTCTCAGGTCATGTACATCAATGATATGTGTCTCTTCTTCCGGTTCCTCGTACCTGCGAAGTACGGCCTTGATTCGAGACAAAAGCTTCCGGGTACTGATCGGTTTGGTTATATAATCATCCGCCCCCAGATTAAGCCCTTCTACTTCAGTTTTTTCATCATCCCGGGCCGTCAGAAAAATAATGGGGATCCTACTCACCGTTTCATCCTTCCGAAGCCGGTCACAAACTTCCAGTCCGTCCATTTCGGGCATCATAATATCGAGAAGGATCAGGTCCGGCTTGTGATCTTTAACAAGCTGAATCCCTTCCTGGCCATTTTCAGCCTTCAGCACCTCAAAACCTTCAATTCTCAGATTATATTCAATCAGATCCAAAATGTCTTGCTCGTCATCGACTACAAGGATAGTTGTTTTAGACAAATAAACTTGATTTCGTTAGGGTATGGGTTTATCAGGTATAATAGTACAAACAGAAGAGGAAAGTTAAAACCGGCAGGCTGTTAACAAATTGTTATGAATCCGCCGGATTCCACATGGATTGAACATGCCAACCCTGCCTGTTAACAATTCCTTAACACAAAGTTAACACTCCAATCACATCTTCACCTCATCTTGTCTATCTACAATCAAGCATTATTATTTCATTAAATACAATAATTCCGACAACTGACAACCCCCTTATATGAATCAATTTAGTAAAACCGAAAATATCATACTTCGTGGACTCCTCCTGATAAGTTTGACTGTTTTTACGTTCGCATGCAGCAATAAAGACAATGGAAATGAGTCTGATATCAGTCAGAATAACGAAATTCGCGTGAATATCCCGGGAGCCGGGGCTACCTTTCCGGCTCCCTTGATCACGGCAATGGCCGATGAGTACAGAACTCTCACGAACAGACGGGTTACCGTCAATTACCAGTCCATTGGCTCCGGGGGGGGAATTCGTCAATTCACCGAACAGACCATAATGTTCGGAATGAGTGAAGCTTTTCTTTCCGATGAGGTCATAGCAAATATTGAAACCCAAACGGGAGGAAAGGCATTTAACCTGCCGATTACCCTGGCAGACGTCGTACCCACCTATAATATACCGGGAATTGACGAGGGACTTGTATTCAGCGGTGAACTGCTGGTCGATATTTATATGGGAAGAATCAACCGGTGGAATGATACAAGGATTGCCGAATTGAACCCTGATGTAGAGCTGCCAAATCTTCCCGTTACAGTCGTCCACCGGTCGGATGGTTCAGGAACCACGAATCTGTGGACCAGTTATTTGAGCCGGGTCTCCGAAGAGTGGGCAAACCGTGTCGGATTCGCCACAAGCGTCAACTGGCCGGCCGGAATCGGTGGAAACGGGAATGAGGGGGTTGCGGGGGTCGTACAAAATACTCCGGGCGCAATGGGGTATAACAGCCTCTCCTACGCACTGCTAAACGATATGTCTTATGGATATATGATCAACTCCTCCGGAAATGTCATTGAACCGAGTTTTGAAGCCACAACCGAAGCTGCCAATATCGACCTTCCGGATGACACCCGGGTATTGTTTACCAACACTCCGGCCCCCAACGGATATCCCATAGCCGGATTTGCCTGGATGCTGGTTTATGAAAACCTGGATCAGAACAATGCAATCAGCAACCGCAACGAAGCAAGAGAACTTGTTGAATTTCTGGTCTGGTGTATTACCGAAGGACAGAAATTATCCGAGGAACTTGGGTACGCCCAACTTCCAAAAACAGCCCTTGAACTCAATTTCGATATGATCCGCCAGCTAAAATGGGAAGGCGAAGAGATCGGGCGCATGGTTCTGGAAGAAAATGAATTGAATTGATCAAACCCCCGAATGGCAAACTCCACAACAGATTCTAACCAACCGGATAAAGAGATATTCCGGAAACCTCCGGGAATTCTCTATCGCTGGCTCGGTGATAAAATTTTCTCAACGGTTACAATTTCTCTCGGAATAGGTATCATCCTGTTGACACTTGTCATGGCCTGGGTGATTTACACCGAGGGGGCTCCTGCTTTCCGGGAATTCGGGTTTTTCGGGTTTCTCAGTGGAACAACCTGGGATCCTTCCATTCAACTCCGATTCGGAGCCTGGCCTTTTCTTTTCGGAACCCTTGTAACCAGTGCCATTGCACTGTGTCTGGCCTTTTTCCCTGCAGTTGCAGTTGCAATCTTTACAGCTGAATACGCCCCCAAATGGCTTTCTCATATCATCGACAACCTGGTGAACCTGATCGCAGCCATTCCCAGCGTCGTAGTTGGAATCTGGGGGATTTTTGTGCTTGCACCGTGGATAAGGGATACCGTATATATGCCTCTCTATCAGTGGACCGGTGATTACGCCCCTGAACTTCTGCCGATGCTTGGGAATCCGATCGGGTACGGGATGGCGACCGCCACGATCGTTTTGGCTCTGATGATCGTTCCCTATACGACAGCTCTTGCAAGAGATTCCATCAACCTCGTTCCCAGGGAACAGCGGGAGGCGTGCTGGGGACTCGGCGCCACACGATGGGAAGTCATAAGAATTGCGGTCCTTCCTTATGCACGCGGAGGCATCCTGGCCGGTGCAATCCTCTCTCTCGGTCGGGCAATCGGTGAAACCATGGCCGTTGCCATGCTGATCGGAAATAATAATAACCTGCCCTTTTCAATCCTCGGCGCCGGAGCAACGATGCCCTCGGTGATCATCAATGAATTCCGGGAAGCCGTCGAAAATCTTCATCTTTCGAGCCTGATGGCAATCGGATTCATTCTTTTTCTGATTGCACTGATTGTAAATCTCGTTGCAGCTTTTATCATGCGTAAATATTCGATTACAGGAGGAAGAGCTGTATGATCAAGTCTCTCAAACAACGACGTATCCGGGATCGCATCATGGAAGGATTATTGATACTGAGTACGATCCTGGTCCTGCTGCCGCTGCTTATTATCATCTTCTATGTAGTCGTCAACGGCTTCAGTGCTCTCTCGTGGGACTTTTTCACCCAGGAACTTGGATCCCCTTCACGAGCCATGCGGGGTCAGCCGACCGGACTCGTTCATACTATTCTGGGAACCCTTGTAGTCGATTTCCTGGCTCTGGTGATCGCGGTACCTGTCGGCCTGGGAGCCGGGATTATGCTATCGGAGTATCCGGATCACAAACTCAATCCGCTATTGAGAATCATGAACGACACCCTGAACGGGATGCCGGCCGTTCTTAAAGGCCTGGTCGCATTCGGGTTGATTGTAAAACCAATGGGGACTTTTTCAGGGATTGCGGGAGGCGTAGCCCTGGCCTTCGTCATGTTGCCCATCATTGCACGGACAACCGAAAGCTCCCTGATGAGTATCCCGTGGTCAATCCGCGAAGCGGGCCTGGCATTAGGACTCCCACGCTGGCGGGTGGTTCTCTCAACGGTTATGCCTTCTGCCAAAACCGGACTGGTCACGGGCACCCTCATTGCATTCGCAAGAGCTGCGGGCGAAGCTGCCCCCCTGCTGTTTACCTCATTCGGCAACAATTATCTTCCCAACCACTGGTCAGGAATGTTGTTCGGCCCGGTAGATACCCTTCCCCAAAGGCTCTACAGCCTGGCGATCAGTCCCTATTCCGAATGGCATGCCATGGGATGGGCCGCAGCGATTTTGTTGCTCGGATTTGTGATACTTTCATTTATGATTGCCAGATTCGTTACGAGACAAAAAAACTAAGACATGCAATTTTTTAATACCTCTATGGACCAAAATTTCCTTGAAAACACGGAGAACTTTTCTTTCAGCAAAACAGCTTATGAAGATAATAAGAAGGAATCGGGCTCCCGGCCGATTCGTATGGAAACCCGGAATCTCTCTGTCCTGTACGGTTCGGTAACCGGAATCGAAGAAATCTCCCTGCCGATTTATAACAAACAGGTAACCGCTTTGATCGGGCCATCCGGTTGCGGCAAAACGACTTTTTTACGAGCCCTCAACCGTATGCACGATCTTACCCGCAACGCATCGGTCAAAGGAGAAGTACTATTGGATGGCCAGAACATCTACGATCCGGATGTGAATCCGGTACTTATCCGGAGAAGGGTGGGGATGGTATTTCAAAAACCTACTACGTTCCCGACCATGTCGGTATATGACAACGTCGTTGCCGGTCTTAAGCTGACCGGAATCCGAAATAAAACCATTCTCGATGAAGCATGTACCCGAGCACTGAAGCAAGCTGCCCTTTTTGACGAAGTCAAAGACCGCCTGAAAGAACCGGGGGTGAGCCTCTCCGGCGGACAACAGCAACGGCTGTCAATCGCCAGAGCCCTGGCCGTCGGGCCGGAAGTTCTGTTGATGGACGAACCTACAAGCTCCCTCGACCCTCAGTCAACCAACCGGATCGAAGAGCTGATTCATTCATTGAAAGAAAAAATTACGATGATCATTATTACACACAATCTGCAACAGGCAGCGCGTATTTCGGATCGAACTGCTTTTTTCTACGTGGGTCACCTGGTCGAAGAAGGGCAGACGCGGGAGATCTTTACAAATCCCAAACAGAAAAAAACAGAAGATTATTTGACCGGTAGATTCGGGTGAAATCATGGACTCGATTCAAATTCAATGATCCAATTATTAAAAATACCAAACTAAGAGTACCGACCCATGAGAACAATTTTTCAAAAACACCTGGATAGTCTGGAACAGGATCTGTTCACCATGGCTGACAAAGTGATAGATGCCATCCGGAAGTCTGTCCTGGCTTTAAAAAATCAGGATCTGAATGAAGCAAAACGAATCATAGACAATGATATACTGATTAACAACAAACGGTGGGAGATCGAAGAGACCTGCATCAAATTGATTGCCACTCAGCAACCCGTGGCAAGCGACCTGCGCGAATTGATTGCAATCCTGAATATCATCACCGACCTCGAACGGATGGGAGATTATGCCGAGGGAATTGCCCGAATCGTTTTAAAACTCGGAAACTCTACTCCGGTTAAAGCGCTTATAGATATCCCCAGAATGGAAGACATTGCTATTGAAATGATTCAGAAAAGCCTCAGAGCCTATGCGGAACGAGACGACCTCAAAGCGAGAGCCATTTCAACACAGGATGACGAGATTGACCAGCTATACAACCAGATTCAGCGTGAGTTGATCTCGATCATGATTGAAGATCCTTCCAAGATCACCCGATCGACTTATCTCCTGTGGGCCTCGCACAACCTGGAAAGGATCGGTGACCGGGTCACCAATATCTGTGAACGTATTATCTATCTCGTAACCGGTGAAATGATCGAGAATATTTCCAGGGAATCGGAATAGTTTCTGCGAATAGGTGTTGCATATTCCATTTCATCGATTAGATTATAGGCTCCGGGTATTGACACCAACAACTTGAAAACTTATCTCCTCCTTTACGATTCAAGAAGTATTGCACCATCAAAACGTTTTGTTGAGGAAACCAGGGTTTCAGGAACCCTTTGATCGATTCATCCATATTTCCGTTACGGTATTTCAATAACATATAGCGCGGGCAGGTCAAATAAACCAAACACAGTAATCATGAGTATATCCAGAAGAAAATTTATCACATCCACTGCGGCCGGACTCACCTTGTCATCCCTCATGCCGATCGATTCGCTGTCACTTGGATTGGCACCGTCTGACAAGGTCCGTATTGGGCTGATCGGATGCCGAAGCCAGGGATTTTATATCCTGCGGTTACACATGGAGGAACCGAATGTAGAGTGTACTGCTCTTTGTGATGTAGACCGTAACATCCTGAACGACCGGGCGGCTGAAGTGGAGAAAGTCCAGGGAATGAAACCGGCCCTTTTCAGCGACCACCGTAAGATGCTTGAAAGCGGAGACCTTGATGCCGTCA
>JBBDNC010000184.1:0-2251 GCA_040877875.1 Balneolaceae bacterium
TACTTATCGGACTAAAGGCCGAACGGCTTAAGTCTATTTTCAATTTTTTTACGGGAATTCAGAGCAGAGAACTCTTATATCCGGGATTAACACCGGTCATCATACATTAACAAAAGCTTCTCATTGCTCTTCAGGAGTAAAATCTAATCCGTTCGTTTACGCGTGAATCGCTTCGCTTCGTGTGAAAAAAATGCGTTTGCCCGCCGGCAGACGCAAAAAAACGGGCATTCGTATCCCGGGAATTTGTCCAATTTACTCCTGGTGAAAAATTCGAGCTCGAACCCTCTATATACTATAAAATTAGTTTAATAATAAATCACCGGGTGGCGTCAGCCACCCGGTGACATTTTAAGCGGTAGCCATGTTATGTATTGTGCGCTTTAGGGTATTATTTATCGCTTCAGGTTTACAGCCTCTGTTAGGAGTTCATCGGCAGTAGTGATGACTCTTGCATTCGACTGATACGCCCTCTGTGATGTAATCATATCCGTAAACTCCTTCGCCAGATCCACATTTGAACCTTCCAGTACACCGGAAGCCAGACTGGTATCGGACAGATTATCTGCAGTTGCTATGGAGATATCTCCCGAAGCTACGGTACTTCGAAACAGCCCGCTTCCTACAGTCTCAAGGCCATTATAATTGGGTACATCCGCCACAGCGAGCTGAGCCAATTGCATATTCTGCCCGTTGCTGAATATCCCGTTGAGAAAGCCATCACCATCAAAACTAAAATCAATGAGCCTGCCTTCCGAATATCCATCCTGGGAGGTAACATTTGCCGAGGAGGCTCCGGAGTATTGCGAAAGTTTCGATCCTGATTCCGGGTTGCCGAGGTTCACATCAAAACTCACCGCATTGGTTCCTTCACCCGGATCAAATACGATGTTGAAGCTGCTTTCGGAGGATAAATTTCCGGACTCGTCAAATTCTATAGTTCCGGTTGCGCCGGAAGTAATTTCCTCACCATCCAGGAAACTGGCTTCATAATCCCACGTATTCTCTTCCGTCTGGGTCATCTTGATCATCAGGTTATGAGGACGCCCGAGTTCATCATAGATCGTGGTACTCACCGTTTGGCTGGCTGTGCTGCCTTCCTGAATCAGTTGAAATCCCGGGATCGTCATTTTATCACCCGTGACCGTTACACTGTTCATTCCAAGTTCACTGTCGCCCAAAACGGTCGATCGCATAACAAGGACCCCGTCAACAAGACTGACGGATGCATCCCCGTTCAGGGAGGGGCTGGCATTGAGGGCGTCAACCATGTCGCTTACCGTATCCCCGGCTGCGTAGGTATACGTTATCGTCACATCGGTACCATCGTTTAGCTTGACATCGAAATCGACGGTATCGCCTGCTACCAACGCTGCAGAAGTCTGGGACAGATCATTCAGATCGGTCGCACCGGTTGCAACCGATCCGTCATCCTCGGTCAGGGCAGCCTGGGTCTGAATCACCTGAAAATTACTGGTATCTGCATTCAGGTTCCCGGCTACATACAGATTTTGGGTAGCCTGGGGCTTCAGGATATTTTCGAAATCCACTCGAATATCGTCTGTAGCTCCGCCGCCAAGGATTTCACCGGTGGCATCGGCATTAAATCCTTGGACTTTCCTTCCGGACTGGTCGACAAAGAATCCGTCTTTGTTAAAAGCAAAGTTGCCTGCACGGGTCAGAAAGGACTGATCTCCTTCATTTACCATAAAAAATCCCTGGCCTTCAATCGCTACATCGGTTTGTTGTCCGGTTGTCTGCAAACCGCCCTGGTTAAAGTCACGGTCAATCGCCGAAATCCGTACTCCAAGCCCTACCTGGGCACCCGACTGAGGCGAAGATTGAGACCCCTTACCGGAACTGATCTGCTGGCTGAGCATTTCAGAAAATGTTACCCTGGATGATTTAAAGCCTATGGTATCCACATTGGCAATGTTATTCCCGATCGTATCCATTTTAGTCTGAAACGCCCGGAGGCCGCTTATTCCTGAGTTAAGTGATTTCATTAAAGACATAATGTTCTCCTTTTTATATTACTGTTGTTTTTATTTGTGAAAATTATTAAACCGTAAAATCTCACCTCCGGGCATGATCCGGACATGAATGATTTCTTATTCTTTAGATTTCACTACTTTTTGGTTCGGATTATTTATTAATAAAAATTTATGTTCGGAAACCCGGTATTTCATGAGCATCCATGTTTCAGATCAGGATCCTGATCCTATCTCTTCCACATCACTGAGAGGCAATAACA
>JBBDNC010000185.1:0-1380 GCA_040877875.1 Balneolaceae bacterium
CGTTTAATGCAGTTGAGGTTAGTTTTATTCTGGCTTGGAATAAGCTATTTTAATGCGAGAGTATGACCTGTAATAATTTACTAACGGTATGAGTGAGATTAATATTATCGAAGCGGACCTCTCTGACCCTGAACACGCAGAAGCGATTCTTACGATAACCAATACCTATGCGGCCGGGCCGATGGGAATGGAAGAGGAGATGGACGAAGAGGTGAAAAAACACTTGATCCGGGAGATGTCCCTGTTTCCCCTTACGATCTGTTTCCTGGCATTTGAAGACGGAAAAGCGGTAGGGGTGGCAAATTGTTTTTACGGATTTTCAACATTTAATGCCCGCAAATTGATCAATATCCATGATCTGGCTGTCATGCCTGAAATGAGGGGGAAAGGGATCGGCCAAAAACTGCTGGAAGCTGTGGAAGAAAAAGCGATAGAGACGGAGTGCTGCAAGGTGACCCTTGAAGTACGAGAAGATAACCGGGCGAAAAACCTGTATGAACGAATGGGATTCAGCTACGGCGATCCGGTTATGTATTTTATGACGAAAGAACTTGACGAACAGTAACTGCCGTTTGACGGGAGCTGTTCTATTCAAATTCCGGGAATCAACCCGGTTGAAGGAGCTGATCCGTGAGGGCGGATGATAAAGCCATCTCATAAATTTTTAAATAAACGTAGTGCTTTCGGATCTTTCAGCCGGTCCTTGCCACTGCCCAACATCGTGGATCAGGAAAATATCGAAGCAGCCTATGAAAACGGTGTACTGGCAATCACCGTACCGAAACTGAAGGAGAAAGCCGGCCGCAAAATTGAAGTTTCATAACCGGCCGTAAATTGAACCTCAACCACCAAAGATACATATAGTACCCAAAAAACCGTCTCACGAAATGTGGGGCGGTTTTTTATTTTGGTGAGCAGAGTTCAGGCGATACGATGTTACTTACAATTGGACCGGCACAGTCACTGCCACTTCCCTCTCATCGGTAAAGTTCAGAATCAGCTCAAATTCATCCCCTTCCTCCAGGTTACGGGTAAGTTTCATCAGCATTACATGGAGTCCCCCGGGCTGTAAACGGATGGTCGACTGACCGGGCACCTCGACTTCCCCCGCCTCTCTCATTCCCGTCATCCCTCCATCCTGTTCATAGGATTCATGAACTTCGGCCAGTTGTGCAACATCGGTCGAAACGGAAAGAAGGGTGTCCGCATCGGAGTCAAAATTTGTAATGAGAAAATAGGCGGCACTCATCATACCCTCATTTCCCGGCCGTGCCCATGCCCCTTCCACAATAATCCCTTCCCCCGCAATCAGGCTCTCCGAGTCTTCCCGTTCGGAATCCGAACCGCATCCCGCCAGGATCCCGCCGGTAAAGAGCAGGA
>JBBDNC010000185.1:1480-12300 GCA_040877875.1 Balneolaceae bacterium
TTTTATCAGAGATTATTCAGATCTTCGACCACAATATTGGGTGGGGTCATGCTTCCCCCGTAGTCCATAACAAGCTGTGCCTGCCCATTGAGCAGAAGAATTTTATCCGAATGATTTAAAAAATAAAGGGAGTCTCCCGTTGCCGTTTCTTTTGTATAAGATACCTGTGTCCGGACGGTCATGCGCTCCATCATGGATTCAATCTCTTCAGATTCGCCCGTCAGGAACATGAAAGGCGAACGATCCATATCGAAGGAAGAGGCATAATTTTTCAGTACCTCGGGAGTATCCCGTTCCGGGTCGAAGGTAACAAGGACGAACCGGGTCTCGCCCGGGTCTTCAATCTCCTCGTAGATCTTATTCACATTTGCCGTGATGAACGAACAGATATCCGGGCAGTTTGTGTAGATAAATCCCATCACAACGGGAGCCCCTTTTAAATCGTCCGGAAATATGACCGGTTCTCCGTTTTGGTTGACGAGTTCATAGCGAACATCGTTATAGTCATCCTTGATGTCCGTCCCGCAACGGCTGAATAACAACACTCCGGTAAATATCACGATGGATATGAAAGGTAAAGTCGTCCGAATTTTCATAGACAGGGCTCGCTCGTGACCTCCTCGCAAGGTTTCAGTTCGAATTCAAGTGTGGAGTGGAAGATTTCAAAACGTTCGGAGAGCAGTTTTTTTATAGTTGATTTGATTATTTCCAGGTTATCAATATGATCTTCCCGGATGCGCACATGACACTCCAGTAAAATGTTTGTTTCATTCAGGTTCCAGACATGAATATGGTGGACATCAAGTACTTGATTCAACGATTCGATGGCCGATTCAATCTCGTCGATATCTAAGTGATCCGGTGTGGATTCCATCAGGATGTCGATGGTCTGTTTTAACAGAAAGTAACAGTGGTAGAGAATATATAAGGCGATGGCAATCGTCAGTATCGTATCGACGATATAGAGTTGGTAGAGCCATACAACGATGCCGCCTGCGATGACGGCGACTGACGAAATCGTGTCCCAAAAAAGGTGTACATATGCACTTTTGATATTGAGATTGTCTTTTGCATCGCCGTGCAGCAACAACATGGAAACAAGGTTGGCTGCCAGTCCAAAAACGGCCACCCATAACATCACGACTCCGTCAATGATTTCGGGGGAATAAAACCGTTCGATCGCTTCTTTGACGAGAAACAGCCCGATCACAACCAAAACCACCAGATTGAAAAATGCTCCGACGATTTCTGCGCGCTTATAGCCAAACGTTTTTTGTTTATCCGCATTCCATTTGGACACTTTTCGGGCGGTCAGCGAGACTCCCAGGGAAGTCGTGTCACTGAAATTATGAATCGCATCGGAAATCAGGGCGAGGCTGTTGGACAGTATCCCCCCGACAATCTCGACAATTGTGATGCCGAGGTTCAGGAAGATGGAGATCCACAGGCGGGTTTCTGCCTTATCTCCCTTGGGGACAGGGTGATGGGAATGATCATGTGCCATGGAAGCACCTTTTATGGGTCACTTTTTTCAGCCATTTGATGGGTATGTTCCAGATATGCTTCAATCATCTTTTCCATGAAGATTTCTGCAGACCCGGTTGCATATCGATTCAAAAGGTCCCGGTCGATTTCATCATCGATTTCAAATGTAACCGCATCTGCTCCAAACGTTTTAAATGTCCAGTTTTTGGCGATCGGTGATGAGGTGTCGAACGGCTGAACATCCAGCTCAAGTTCCGGGAACTCTTTTATAATGTGTTCAGCCCAATCATAAGTAAAATGTTTGGGAAACGTATCATACTGCCGTTCGATCGGGTAAAAAATATTGGACGAAGTGGAGTGAAAGTCAATTGCGTAGTAAACTTTTTTGTTCGGACGTTTTTTCAAATCCAAGAGGGCCTCTCGGACAGCCCGGGTTTCAGGTTGATTGAAATGTTCCCAGTCCCGGTTGAGATCGACTCCGGCAGCATTGTGGCGCCAGTGTCCTTCATCCGCACCATCAGGATTGATCATGGGAAATGCCCAAATATCAAAATACTCCCGGAATTCCCTGGCAAGCGGCTGCTCGGACGTCAAGACTTCAATAAACTCCAGGGAAGCGATGTAACCGGGCAACTCAGGAGGGTGCTGGCGGCTGAAAATAAGGATGACTCCTTTTTGGGGCTCACCGGAGATCGAAGTTGCCTTGAGCAGTTTCAAAGGCCTGCCGTTGTGAGAATAACCGATTGTCTGAGTATTGATGAAGGGTTTTGACTTCATATTACCCAGCCAATCAGAAAGAGATTCCGTCGTACGTGTTTCCTGGGCCGAGACCCAGAGCGTATCGGGCGAGACATTTAGATGCAACAGCCCGGCATTCCGGGTTGAATCCTTTTCAAAGTGCTTGTCCTCTATCACCTGCCAGGCTTCCCCGTCATGACTCAATTTGGGTATATATCTTTGTTCGCTGACGGGATAGACCAATTCCACTTTTATTTCAGCCGGCTGATCTGCCCAGACCTTGAATCCATACCAGGGACTGTTGTTGATGGGTTCATTTTCCGGGTCAATCACGATGCGGTAATGATATTTGCCGATTCTGTAAGCATCATTCATACGGGCGCCTTCGTACTCGTTACTGAACCAGACACCGTCGCCGCTGAACCCGATTGAACGGTAATATTGAGAAAATGTTTTTTTATCAGAAGTATCTTCCACACCTTCAGGATCATACGAGAAACCGGTAAACCCTGTGCCGGCACAGGATGAAACCAATAAGCCGGCTAACAGGGCCGGAATGAAGGTTTGAAATACATTTTGATACATCTTTACCCATTTAATCCGTTAGAATGATCAACGATTAATATAAAGTATTTAGTCATTGAATTTTACCCGGACTTATTTTAACGCTATTCTTCGAACCCATTGCTATAAAAGTTCAAAAAAGGTTTTATTAACCTTGTGTATGTTTGTTATTTATAGCCGGAGAACGGCTTGAAATACGCTTGGTTGTCTGAGAGTATTTCTAATTCTGTTTAATCTTTTTCCCTGTTTGTCTAATAAGAACAAATATAAAAAACCATTTGTTTGGGTCTGTACCCTGGTTTGTCTGCTGATATGGGACAGCCACGCCGAGGTATTCGGACAGGAAACGACTGAACGTACGGATATTGTATGGAAAGTCCATTTTGAGGGCAATGAAACCTATTCAAACCTGATCCTGAGAGATATCATTGCAACCCGGCAACCGAATTTAGCCCAAAAAATAATCGGGAGGACCGGCAGTTATCCGCTTCGGGAGACCGAGGTCAGAAGAGATGCGATTCGAATCGAACGATACTATCAAAGAAGGGGATTTGTTGACGCTTCCGTCTCTCATTCGATTGAACAGCAGCAAAACAAACCGTGGAGAAATAATGTACTCTTTACTGTCCGTGAAGGAAGTCCGTTGAGGATCAGCCAGGTTGAATTGCAGTTCGACTCCTCTGAAGAATCTGAACGGTTCATCCGGGAATCGAGAGAATTTGAACGGGCTTTGCAGCGTCATGACTACCAGTCCGGCAACAGATATCAGATGGTACGAAGTCCGGATGTGGAAGGGATGTTTATCCGTGCGATGGAAGAAACGGGATATGCCTATGCGAATGTGAAAATTGAAACGACAGTTGATTCCACGATGAAACAAGTAGATGTGAATATTCTCTTGTCACCCGGGCCTCGTACCTACTTTGAGAATGTGGAGATCGAAGGAGTCAATGGAGAGCTGTCTGTCGATGAGTCACTGGTACTGCGTGAAACAAATTTAAACCGTGGCGATGTTTACAGCCGTAGAAAGATGCAGGAAGCCCAGCGCGAGTTGTTTAACCATCATCTGTTTCGATTTGCCACGGTAAGTATTCCGGAACAGTCGCAAGACAGTACACTGGATCTGACGGTCCGGGTCCGGGAATACCCGTTGAGGTCTGTAGAAGCTTCATTCGGGATTGGCCGGGAAGAGTTGCTGAGGGGACAGTTGACCTGGTTACATAGAAATGTATATAACTCGGGTCACCGGTTCAGCGTTTCAGGAAGAGCATCCTTTATAGAACAGCGTCTGGGGTTTGACTATCTGATCCCTTACGTTTTTAACAATAAGAGCACCTTTGTATCCGGCCCGTATTTACAACACAGGGTTGAACCGGCATATGAACTTTTCAAAGCCGGTTTTTCAAACAGTTTGATCTATCAGTTCAATCGAAATCTGACAAGCTCGGTCTCATACGAAATTACGGTGAACGAGGAAATCTCCGGCAGATCCCAGGAGAGCCTGCCTGACACGATGTTGAGTTATAATACGGGATCCTTTACGGTAAGCGCATATTATAACCAGGGATTGACCCGTTCGGATGAAGGGTGGGTCGTTCAGCCCTCCCTGGAAATTTCAAGTGTATTTGGTGAAGGGACGTTCGAATTTCAAAAAGGGAGTCTCGATATTCGCCGGTATACGCGCCTTTCAAATTCTCTGACCCTGGCAAACCGGATTCAGACCGGGGCGATCTTCTATGTGGCCCAGGACAGCCTGCCGTCCAATATTCGTTATTTCAGCGGGGGGACGAATAGTGTGAGAGGATTCAACCGCCAGTCACTGGGTCCAAAAAGATCCTCATTTGACGAAGAGGGGGAATTTGATGGGTTTGTCCCGATTGGCGGCCGGGCGATGTTTATATTCAATGTAGAACTGCGTCAAAGGCTGGATTTTCTCTTTAACGGGCTCGGAATGGCTGTGTTTTTTGACGGGGGACAGGTATGGAGGGGAATTGAGGATTATAATCCACTGCGGGTGGATCATTTGGAGGGCGAGATCAATGGGAATTCTACAAGAGCCTTACAGTTTGGAGTCGGTGGGGGGATCAGTTATGATTCACCGATCGGGCCGGTTCGCTTCGATCTCGGATACAAATTAAATCCGACTCAGGCGGATTTGAATCGTTACCGGGGCGAGTCGTATGGCGGTATGGGAAGATGGGCAATCCACTTCAGTATCGGACAGGCATTTTAATCTGACATCTATGAATGAAAAATTATCACAACGTAATGCCCTTTCAGGAAGGATTCGGTATTGGCTGCTGATTCCCTTCTGTATCCTGCTGTTTGCAGCAGGCATTCGTATGTCATTGAAAAGTGACTGGCTATTGGAACGAGTCAGGGGATTTGCTGAACGCCAGATCAATAACCAGATCCGGGGGAATTTAACTCTTGAGGAACTTAAAGGGGATTTATTTTATGGAATAAGCATCACCGGAGTCCGTTTGACGGGCCCGGACGGGGAAGCCATTTTAACGGCTGATTCGATTCGGGCGACCTACTGGCTTCCGAATCTGATTCGCCAGCCTTACGAAATCGAGGATCTTGTATTACATGGGATGAAGGCGGATGTCCGGCAGCTTGAGGATCAGTCCTGGAATTATGAGCAACTGTTACCGGAACCGGCAGAAGCTGAAACTGGAGAGGCGGCCGAGTGGTTCATCCGAAATATTCGGATCAGAAATAGCAGTCTGGCTGCAACATCCCCCTCTTTACCCGACAGACGAATTTCTGTGTCCGGACTGGAAACGAGAGTTGTGAATGCCGGATTTCGGAATGAGAGGGGATCTGCCGAGCTTAGGATGTTGAATTTTATGCTCAATGAGACTCGGCTGAATCGCCCGGTTGAAGTCGGTGCTTCAGCAGCATACGAAAACCGGGAAGTTACACTTGAGAGGCTGGTAATCAACAGCGGACGTACATTTTTTAGCAGCCATGTCCGCTACGATCTGTCTTCATCCGGGCTGGCAGGGAATATAGAACTGGAGCCGATGTCATGGAGAGATATCCTGTCTTACTCTGATTCTGATTTTCCTCTTGTTCAGGATTTGAATGTCAGTATTGGGTTTCAGGGGAATCTATCTGACCTTGATCTTGAGGTTCAGGGTACTGCCGAAGGTTTGCAGGAGTTCTCCCTTCGGTCGTCTTTGAATTTTGAAAATCAGTTTTCAATGCATGAACTCTCGGCAACCCTTGAAGGACTGGACGGGCCCCGATTAACGGGGGATTCACAAATGCCGCTCCTGGACTCTTTCAGGTTTGAAGGGGACGGAGCGGTTTATGTGTCGGATCCTGAGACGAGCCATTTTACCGCTCGGTTTTCAGCAAGCGGAGTTGTGGTGAATAGTCAGCCGCTGGATGAAATTCAGGGGCAGTTGGATTGGAACCAAGATAAGGCCGGGCTGCTTGCTTCGGTGAGCCGGCAGGGTCAGTCGGCGGATCTGTCATTAGAAGTCGGGAACATATTTGCGGACTTGCCGGAGTGGAAAGCTCAGGCAGACGGGAAACAAATCAATCTTTATCGATGGACAGACAATGAGGATCTGGATAGTAACCTGAATTTCACTGCAGTGGCAAACGGCCGGGGCTTCGTCCTCTCGGATGAGTTGATCCGGGTAAAAGCTACTCTGACTGAAAGCCGGTGGGGGAATCAACCGTTTGACCGCGTGGATGTGGATGCGGGGATTTCTGCTTATGAAATTGCCGGCCGGATAGAGGGTCACATTGCCGCCAGCCGGTTTAACAGCGAATTTTCGACAACCGATTGGCAGTCTCCGAAACCTGATTTCACTTTCTCTGCGGGACTGGATGCGTTTAACCTGTCTGACCTTGCCGGGATGGAAGGGTTCCCTACCCATTTAAATGCAACCTTGGCCGGCCGGGGTTCCGGATTTGATACGGAGCAGTTAGAGCTGGCTTCAACCGTTCGATTTGATTCAAGTTTTGTAAACGGCGAAGCAATACAAATGCTGGAAGCGGACGTTTGGATTCAGGACGAGATACTGAATGTATCCCGTGCGGAACTTCAAAGTCCGATTGCAGAAGGTAAATTTTCGCTCAGCCAGCACCTGCAGGATTTTCGGAATCAGGATAACAGGCTGGACCTGGAAGCCGAAATCAAGGATATATCCTCCCTTTCTCCATTATTTGGTGTAGAGTATGTGAACACCCGGGGCAGGCTCGAGGGACATTTGCTGCGCCAGGCCGACGGGCTGCTTCAGTTCGAGGGGAGACTCGATTTAGAAGAAATGGTCTACGATACCCTTTTTACTGTTGAAAAGATGGCCGGGAATGTGGGTGTGATTCTGTATGAAGAACCGGAGCTGACCCTTGATCTCGATCTGACTGATCCGGCTACGGACGCGATTTCACTTCAGTCGATTCGCCTTGCCAGCCGTTCGTTTTTGCGGGATACCCTGACTACGGGGAGTCTGGATTTGACGGTGATGGAAGATGAGGAAAATGCGATTCGATATGAGGGAGACTATCGTTACCGTGAAAACGATTTGGGCCTGAATACATATAGGCTTGATTTTCAGACGCCGCTTCGGACGCTGACTTTGCAGGAAACCTTTGATCTGACGTGGAAGTCCGGCGTTTTTCGCATGGCTCCTCTAAGGATTGCGACGGAGAGCGGAGATGCCCATTTGCAGCTTTCGATACCCTATCTGGATGAAAATCGCCAGGAAGTGGAAATGGATGCCCGGCTTTTAAACCTCGGGGTTCTGCAGCAAACCCTTTTAAATGAGACGTATGCAGAGGCTCTGCTTTCCGGTCAGTTAAGTTTACAACGTGAAGGGACTGAAATCGATGCTGAGTCGGGCCTCTTGTTTACCGAGGTTCGCATGCAGGAGGGAAGAATGGATTCCCTGCGCATGGATCTTTCACTGCAGAATGGAAGAATGCAGGTTCTGAGTTCTGCTTGGCATGGCCAGAAAGAGCTCTATACCTTTTCAACGGATGTACCTTGTGAGCCGGTAGATCCCATGTCGCTCGGGGAAGAATTTTTCGAACAGCCGGTGGAAGGTAAAATTACCTTAAATCCATCGTCTGTTCAATACTGGAGTGGCTTTCTGGCTGAAACGACAAATCTGGATGCGGAAGGATTGATCCGGTTTGACGGAGAAGTCAGCGGCACGGCTGGAAATCCTGAATTCAGGGGAGCGTTTGGTTTTAACAAGGGGAGTCTGTCAGGCGTTGCCATCGATTCAATTATGGTGGATATCGATTATCTCCATGAGGAGAAGAATATAAGTTTTGTCGGATTTATAGAATCTTTAGGCAGCCGTATTGCAAGGTTTGAATCGACGTTGCCCCTCCATATTGACTTACGCAGGTTCAGGGTAGATCTTCCGGATGATACCGATCAGGTTTATGTATCCGTGATTACCGATTCTTTTAATTTGGTGCTTCTTAATAATTTCCTGGACAGGGATGTTTTCAGAAACCTTCGGGGAATCATAAGTGGTAATTTAGAGTTAAAAGGGAGCATTGCAAACCTCGAGCCGGATGGAAAGTTTATATTGCGTAATGGGGGGGTGCGGATTGTACAGGCAGGGATTCAACTCAATCAGGTAAGCTCGGATGTTCAATTGAGCCGGAACCAGATAGTATTGCAATCCCTCTCGATGAGAAGTGGTTCCGGACAATTATCTGCAAGCGGGAATATTGCACTCTCCGATATGCAGCCGGGAAATATTGATATTCAGGTTCGGGCGAATCAATTCAGGGCCGTCAATACTCCCGACATGAATGCTGTAGTTGATTTAAATGGCAATCTTTCGGGCAGCGTGCGAAATCCGGTAGTAGGAGGTACTCTCCGATTCAGGAGTGGATTTATTTATCTGGAGAATTTTGGTGACCGGGCTATTGAGGACGTCCGATTCGAGGAGGATGAAGAAACCATGAACATTGCCTATTACGATTCCATGGCGATTGATATGGAGGTGGAATTTAATCGTCAGTTTTTTATCCGGAACCGCCAGTATCTGGATATGGAAGTTGAATTGGCCGGTACGGTTGATCTGGTCAAACAGTCCGCCGGGGAATTGCAGATGTTCGGATCGCTCGAAGGGGTAAACGGGTATGCGCGTCCGCTCGGAAGGAATTTTGTTTTGGATGAAGCGGTCGTTGTGTTTTACGGCCCAGTTGACAATCCCGAATTGAATATTCGAACGTTGTACAGGCCTCCCCAGCCCCAGAGTGATATCCGCATCTGGTATATCATAGAGGGGACGGTTCAGGAACCGGAGTTCAGGTTTGAGAGTGAGCCGTTTCTGGAATTACAGGACATTATCAGCTATACGATCTTTGGCCAGCCTTTCTATGCACTCGACTCCTGGAAACAGGTCGTTGCCTCAAGCGGAAGCAATACGACGGCATCGGATGTGGCTGTGGAAGTTCTTCTCGACCAGGTGGAGATGCTTGCAACCCAGCAGCTTGGAATCGATGTGGTGCAGATCGATAACACGCGGAGCGGTTCCGGCAGCACTACCTCCATCAAGACGGGATGGTATCTCAATAACCGGACCTTTTTCGCCATATTAAACGAGGTGAGTGCCACTCCCAAAACCCTCTTTATACTGGAGTATCTTCTGCGGGAAAACCTGGAACTTATCATTACCCAGGGAGATGATTACCGCCAGGGAGTGGACCTGAGATGGAAGTATGACTATTAGTGCTATGCCATTTACTCCATTGGAAGTTCATCCCGGATTAACAGCAGAATAGAAGAGTGCGGGAGGATCAGGAATTTTTCATTTTCAAATTCTATTTCATGCGCCCCGCTTTTGAGATAGATTGCCAGGTCTCCTTTCTGAGCCTGCATGCCGAGATACCGCAGTTCACTGCGTTCCTCCTTCCACGGTTCATCCGGTTCGATATTCGGAACGGCATAGCCGGGACCTGTTTTGATAATATAGCCGCTGTGGACTTCTTCCTTCTCTTTTACCGTAGCGGGGAGGACAAGGCCGCTTTTGGTATGGGTTTCCATATCCCGCGGTTTAATCAACACGCGATCTCCGACTACGATGAATTTTTCAACTGAATTGAGGTATTCCTGTATCATGAGAGTCGTAACCTATAAAGTTTGTGTGAACTTACCCTGCCTGCATATCCAAAAGGATAAGGAATTATTCCAAGATCTTGAACTATTTCGAGGAACGGTTGAAAAGCGACTATGACCGTCAGCTTCAATCCCTGGAAAAGGACGTTGAGGTGTTAAATGAAGTTCTCGGGAAATACCACCGGGACGAGGGGTTGGTTCAGGCGGAGGGTAGCGGTACTGCGACCCGGGAAGACCCTTCCGGGGCGTCGGAGGTGGAGGAGAAAATCAAACAGATGAAACGGAGTGTAAATCGAAAAACTACGGAGCTTGAACAAGCCCGGCAAAACGTGAATCGCGAAGCGGATCGCCTCAACGAGATTATTGCACAGAACACAGGATTGATTGACCAATACAATGAAAGTTTTTCGGAGGGGTACAGGTTTCACCAAGGGGTCTATTCCAGGGAGGGCAGCAGGGAGACCATTAATATTTACAAGTTTGAAGACGAACATGACCTGAAGCTCATCCTGGCTCATGAAGCAGGCCATGCATTAGGGTTGCCGCACGTAGAAAATCCCGAATCTGTTATGTATCCGGCAATGAGACGTCAAAACCGGGCAGATCTTGCCTTATCGGATCAGGACCAGGCGGCTCTCCGGCAAGTGTGCGGAGATGAGTTGCAGGAGGCGGATAATTATCAATGATTGAGAGTTGCCCATTGATTTTAAAAACTCCTATATTTCAATTTTGTATCTGTCTGATATAAAAGCCCTAGTGGTGGAATGGGTATCCGCCGGCTGGCGGATTGAGGGGTCAGTAACGGGTACATATGGATCGTTGAATGATAGTGTAAGAAGCACACATAATGGAATAAAATTAAGCCCTGGTGGTGGAATTGGTAGACACGCTGTCTTGAGGGGGCAGTGACCGAAAGGTCGTGCTGGTTCGA
>JBBDNC010000186.1:0-2170 GCA_040877875.1 Balneolaceae bacterium
CGAGAGCGGAACGAGAGTCCGACGAGTGATTCTTTACAAGAAGGCTTTGCAAAACCCGGTCTTTTGCCCAATCTTTGCGTTATCGAAATTTTAAAATCCTCACATATAGCTAATATGCTGCGGTTTTAAAATTCCTCTAGCCTTAATCTTGAACCAAATCCCAAGTTTTGCAAAGCCTTCTACAAGTTTCTTATGCTTCGGGGGTCGGGCCCCTGTAGTTGAACGGAATATCCAGTTTCTCCTTGATGGTAATCGATCCGTGCTCCTCTTCATAGCGCCCGATATTCTCATTCAGGGCACCGGCCAACCGTTTGGCATGGTCCGGGGTGAGAATCATTCGTTTAACCACTTTTGCCTTGGGTATCCCCGGCATTACGGCAATAAAATCGAGAATAAATTCCGAAGGGGAATGGGTAATCATCACAAGATTCGCATAGGTCCCTGCGGCTTCCTCTTTACCGAGTTCGATTTCCATCTGCTGGCCTTTCTTATGAGTCTGATTCTGTTTCATCTCTGGATCGTTGATTATTGAAAATTATGCTGTTTCATCCATTCGTCGTTGAAGATTTTCCCTACATAACGTGTTCCGCTATCGGGTAAAATCACGACCATCATATCCTCCTCGCCAAGCCGGTTTTCCCTGGCATATTTGAGAGCCCCGAATACGGCCGCTCCACAAGACCCCCCTACAAACAACCCCTCTTTTTTGGATAACTCACGGGTTGTCTGAAAAGCATTCTTGTCATTGACCTGAACTACTTCATCGATCAGGTCAAAGTTCACATTTGCCGGGATAATATCTTCACCGATTCCTTCAGTCAGATACGGTTTGACTTCATTTTTGTCGTACTCACCGGTTTCAAAATATTTTTTAAAAACAGAACCTACGCTGTCAACTCCTATAACTTTTACATCCGGATTCTGTTCTTTCAGGTATTTGGCAACTCCGGAAATCGTTCCCCCGGTGCCCATTCCTGCCACATAATGGGTGATTTTTCCTTCCGTCTGCTCCCAAATCTCCGGGCCCGTGGTTTCATAATGAGCCTGGGTATTACTCAGGTTTTCATACTGGTTCGGATAATAGGAATTCGGAACCTCCCGGCTCAGTCTCTTGGCAACCGAATAGTAGCTCCGCGGATCTTCCGGCTCGACATTCGTGGGACAAACCCGTACTTCGGCCCCCAGAGCCCGTAACAGATCGATTTTTTCCTTGCTTTGTTTATCGGTTGTGGTAAAAATACACTGATATCCCTTTATCACTGCCGCCAAAGCAAGCCCCATTCCCGTATTTCCGGAAGTCCCCTCAATAATCGTCCCTCCCGGCTTGATCAGGCCTTTTCTTTCCGCATCCTCAATCATCTTAATCCCGATACGGTCCTTGACACTTTGGCCGGGATTAAAGTATTCTACTTTCACCAGGAATGTAAGATCCAGATCCCCGGTCAGTTTGTTAATTCGTACAAGGGGGGTGTTGCCAATGGTTTCAAGAATTGAATTGTAATACATGGAATATAAATTTGCAGCGTATCGATCTCGTTACGATGGAATATAGGAATATCTGAACTCCAAATCTTAACAGACTTTGGTATCCGGTTCGCCGGAGTTGAATTCCGGTTATTGGTTATTAGGTTTTAGTGAGGTATTTTCCGCATGAACTTCGAAAGTACAATCAGTACAATCCTATCAAAAACGTTCTTGAATGTTTTTGAATTCATTCTTGTGGTAATATCAGATTGAACGCAGAGTATTGAATCTGAACTTCAGGGAGAGTGCCATGTTTTCCCGGCAGATACAGATTCTTTGTATATTCTCCCGACATTCAACAAACAGGCGATTCCTGATTTTCAGAATAACCCATCCAGAACACTCTATATGTTTCTCAAACAGAAAAAACCCAAAGATTTCGATTGCGGATACAACCTTGACCTGATGATCGAGGCGATTCCCCGTATTGACGACCCTCAGGAACGGCTTGAATATGCCAAACGTGTAGTCGGGCTCATCAAACAAAGTCACCCGAACTGGGTAGACGATGACGGCCAAAGCCCTCTTGCCTGGGATTATTTGTTTGAACTTGCCGAATTTAATCCCAATGATTACGGCATCCATAACCCCTACAAATCCGGCCACATAGATGATGCACGGTAACAGTGTATCAGTGAACAGTTAG
>JBBDNC010000187.1:0-1985 GCA_040877875.1 Balneolaceae bacterium
ACTTTGAAGATGCGTTGCAAAATTTTTGTGCTGTGGAGTCAAACTGTGATGCGATCGTCACTCGTAATAAGTCTGACTACAAACAATCAACCATCCGGGTTCTCACGCCTTTCGAAGTGCTAAGAAACCTGAGACCGGAAGACGACTCCTGAGTGGGAGGAGGTCAATGGCAGGTAGTAAAGCCCCGCCTTTTTTATTTCTCTTTGTATTTTTCCTTCACTCTTTCTATTTACAGAAGTCGAAATATTTAAAACATCCTGTCCTGAATTTTACCGGCGTGTTTATTTGTTTTTGCAGCATGGCTATTGCGTTACCAGGGGTAGTTAACGGTAATCATGCCACTTGAAGCAATCCATTAAGCCGGCGCAGGAATAATATCCATTGAATCCCCTTTATGGGCGGAGGGGGTTAAACGAAACTGCTGGCCATGTCTGAATCCACAAAATCTTCCGGTTTGCGAGCTCCCCTGCTTCCGTTTATCCTGATCACCAGCCTCTTCTTTATGTGGGGACTGGCGAACAACCTGACCGATACCCTGTTGGCTGCTTTCAAACGGATCATGAGCATGTCGGATTTTGAAACCGCCTGGATCCAGATAGCCTTCTACGGTTCCTATTTTTGTCTTGCCCTTCCCGCTGCCATTTTTATCAAGCGATTTACCTACCAGGCAGGCGTTCTCCTGGGCCTCGGCATGTATGTGGCCGGAGCTCTTTTGTTTTATCCTTCGAGCATTACTATGCAATACGGGTTCTTCCTGGGAGCACTGTTTATCCTGGCCGGGGGGCTGGCAGTCCTGGAGACGGCAGCCAATCCATACATCATTGCAATGGGAGATGAAAAAACGGCCACCCGACGGCTTAACCTGGCTCAGTCGTTTAACCCGATCGGCTCCATCTCTGGTGTGGTCATAAGCAAGTTTTTTATTCTATCCAATCTTGATCTGGCCGATGCCGGGGAACGGGCGGCCATGGGGGCTGAGCAGCTCAGAACCATCCAGCAGGCCGAGCTCAATGCTGTGATGGGGCCCTATGTGACGATCGGACTTTTGCTGCTGATCCTCTGGATCGTCATTGCCAGGACTAAAATGCCGAAAGGCTCGAATGAAAGCACGACGATTGAGTTGGGGCCGACCCTGAGACGTCTGATAAAAAACAAAAATTATGTGATGGGGGTTCTAGCCCAGTTCTTTTATGTGGGAGCCCAGATCTGTGTCTGGTCATTTACGATTCGATACGTGATGGCTGAACTGGACCTGGCCGAAGCGGATGCTTCGAGTTATTATATCGCAGCATTGGTCATTTTTACGCTGTTCCGGTTTGTCAATACCTTTTTAATGAAGTACTTCAAACCGACAAACTTGCTGATTTTATCCGCGTTACTGGGGGTCGTCAGTACATTTATTGTCATTGCGGGAGGCGGCTACGTGGGAGTCATCGCCCTGGTTTCGATTTCAGGATTCATGTCCCTCATGTTCCCCACGATTTTTGGATTGGCGTCGAAAGGTTTGGGCCAGGATACCAAAATCGGCAGTTCCGGACTGATTATGGCGATTGGGGGAGGTGCGGCTTTACCGGCCCTGCAGGGACTGGTCTCGGATATGAGCGGAAGCATTCATGTTTCCTATTGGGTGCCGTTGTTTTGCTTTGTGATCATTATATTCTATGGCCTTTTGAGCAAACGATATACATGAGTTGAAACGGGCCGGATGGATTGCACTTTTGTCCGGTAATATTTTCCCCCGATTAACCATCCGTAATTGACATTCACAACTACTTCCGGTTAGGCAAAATCAATCCGACAAGTGATTGGTCAGACGGCAGATAACGGTGGTAAGTTGAGCAGTGCGATGGAGATAATATTCAAAATTTTCAAAAATCATTACATTAACGGCATCCATTCAAATAATCGTAAATTATGAAAACTATCGTTCAAATCTCACTCGACCTTACGAATATAGACGAAGCTCTGGAAACTGCGGAGTTGGC
>JBBDNC010000187.1:2085-11923 GCA_040877875.1 Balneolaceae bacterium
TGAGGAAGAATTGAATTAAATGAACAGAGCACATACCTTTATCGCTATCCGCCGGCTGGCGAGCCAACAACCTATGACCTGTGACCTTACATCTAAAGCCTAACTCATGAAATCACCTGCAGTTGTAAACTTTTCTCCAGAAAAAGGTTCCGTTGAATTACGTGAAATTTCGAAACCCGGGATCGGAGATAACGAGGTACTGCTCGAGGTCGCCAATGTAGGCGTGTGCGGGAGTGATCTTCATCAGTGGACAGCGGATCATAGCTGGCCGGTGAACTACCCTGTCGTTTTGGGCCATGAGTTTGGCGGTCATATTGTTGAAAAGGGGAAGCAGGTTGAAGGCTGGAAAGAGGGGGATCGTGTGGTGAGTGAGACGGCGGCCATAATTGATTCGAACAATCCGATGAGCCGGCAGGGACTTTATAACCTCGACCCGACCCGAAAAGGGTTTGGATATGGAGTGGACGGAGCAATGACACGGTATGTCAAAACACCGGCCAGGTGTCTTCACCGTGTGCCGGCAAACCTCAACTTCGAGGAAGCCTGCCTTACGGAACCCTGTTGTGTGGCCTATAATGCTGTGGCAGAAAATACACGGATTCAACCGGGCGACCGTGTGGTCGTCCTCGGACCGGGAACCATCGGGATCCTGTGTGCTGCAGTTGCAAAATTATGCGGAGCTGACGTTGCTGTAATCGGCCTGGAGGAAGACAAACGTCGGCTGGACATTGTGGAGAAATACGGTTGTGAAACTTTTATCAAAGACGGTACGGAGTGGGCGATGGAACGCGACGGACTCGGAGCGGACTGTGTAGTGGATGCTACCGGCGTCAGTAAAAGCCTGGAGACAGCCTTGCAGCTTGTCCGGCCAAAAGGCCAGATTACCAAAGTCGGATGGGGTCCGCGTCCACTCGGCTTTTCCATCGATCCGCTGGTACAGAAAAACGTTACTCTCCAGGGGAGCTTTAGCCACAACTGGCCGATATGGGAACGGGTGATTTCCTTGCTGGCCGGTAACCAGTTGGATGTAAAGCCCTTGATCGGGGGAGTTTGGCCCCTTGAGGAGTGGCATGAGGCATTTGAAAAGATGCACGCGGGAGAAGTAGTGAAGAGCGTCCTCAAACCGGATTGAAATCCTGTTGAATCAATACGGGGCGGGTTCATTACATGTCGGATGCGTCCTGTGAGCTTTCCTCTGAGGCGGCAGAGTGTTTAGTTATTCAATTGACTCATAACGGGGTGGATGGACTGCAATAACCCTTCAGCCAGTCGTTGTGAATCCCCTGAAGAACTTCAGTTTTTAGCTGGGGCGTAAAAAAATTAGATGATTTTTAAAGAACCGCAGGAACTGTAACCGGAGCCTTATGAGATTAAAAGATAAAGGGATCATTGTTACCGGAAGTTGTACGGGGATTGGGAAAGCGATTGCCCGCAGATGTGTAGAAGAAGGGGCTCGTGTAGTCATTAACGGGCTGGAACAGGATCTTGGCAAAGAGGTGGTAGAAGAGCTGGGTGAAGAAAGGGCTGTTCTACACATCGAGGATCTCACGAATGACGGGGCACCCGCCCGGCTCGTGGAAACGGCTCGGAAAGCTTTCGGCCGGCTGGATGCCGTAGTCAATAATGCAGCCCTGGTACATTCGTCCAATCTTCATACGACAGATCTCCCGCTATTCCGCAAGATATTGGAAGTCAACACCCTTGCCCCGTTTGCCCTGATCAAAGCTGCACTTTCTCAACTTCGTCAAAACGGGGGGTGTGTGCTGAATATCGGCTCAGTCAACGCCTGGTGCGGCGAACCGGATCTGATGGGATATAGTGTGTCGAAAGGGGCACTTATGACCCTGACCCGTAATCTTGGGGATACCCTTCACCGGGAGGAGGGAGTGAGGGTTAACCAGATCAATCCGGGCTGGGTGCTTACCGAAAATGAGGCCCTCCGTAAAAAGGCACAGGGATTACCGGCTGACTGGTATGAAGAGATTCCCTCTGAGTTTGCACCGGCCGGCCGGATCCTGCGTCCGGAAGAGATTGCCGCAGCGGCAATCTACTGGTTGTCTGATGAAAGCGGGCCTGTCAGCGGTCAGGTTGTGGATCTGGAGCAACACCCCTTTATCGGACGAAATTTACCGAAGGACACTTCGACGATGGCAATGACAAAAGCAAAGAATTCCGGAAACAAGTAGTTTCGTCAACTATGCGATAAGGGGAAAATCGAAGAGATTTTTGCATTACCAGAAAGACTCATTTTTTGCACGTGCAGTGCTCCTCTTTTATCCCGCGAATCGAATAAAATCTACCGCCCGACATCCATAGGAATCCACAAGCCGGTGGACATGGCAGTAGTTAAAGAAGTGCCGGTGTGAACACGTGAACAAAATTTAAATATAAGATCTATGCCCAAATTAGCAGCCTTTCCCAAAGCTTTCATGCAGGCTCTCTGTAAAGACGGCAGCATGCGTTTATCCGAGTGGATCAAGCTTGCCGCAGAACTTGATATCGATGGTCTGGAGTGGTACGCAGGCTTCCTGGAGATGGAGGATGAATCGAACTGGCCGAAGTTACGACGGCAGGTTGAGGATCAGGGAAAGGTCATTCCAATGATGTGCTGCTCCCCCGACTTTACCCATCCTGATGCGGATTTTCGTGAGAAAGAAATCGCGAAACAGAAACAATGGATCGATATGACCCGGACTCTGGGCGGGAGTTATTGCCGGGTGCTTTCAGGCCAGCGAAGGCCCGGGCTTTCGGTAGACGAAGGGGTTCGCCTCGCCGCTGACTGTATTGAAGCCTGCCTGCCGTATGCCGAGGAACATGGAATTACCCTCATCATCGAGAACCATTATAAAGATGATTTCTGGGAATATCCTGAATTCGCTCAAAAAATGGATGTTTTTTGCAAGCTTGTGGAGTCCATCGACCATCCTTTCTTTGGGGTGAACTATGATCCGAGCAATACCTGGCTTGCGGGGGAAGACCCGCTGGAATTGCTTCGCCGTGTTTCCCATCGGGTTGTGACGATGCATGCGAGTGACCGCTACTTGAAGGAGGGGACACTCGAGGATCTGCGGCGGGAAGAGGGCGGGTCCACGGGCTATGCAAAACGTCTCGCCCATGGAGAAATCGGACAGGGGCTGAACGACTACGATGCGATTTTCACCGAACTGAAACGGGCGGGTTTTGACGGCTGGATCAGTATTGAAGATGGTGTCGAAGGTATGGATCAGCTTGAGCGCAGTGTAGCTTTTTTGCGTTCAAAGATGAAGGATTATTGGCCGGAATGAGAGGGAAATGCCTGAACCCTGCTGTTCACCGTAACAGTCATCTAAGCCCGACACCTCCTGGAGGAGTAAGATTAAATCACGGATAGATGAAAAGACACCGGTTCCGGGCGGGTTTCCATATCAACGAATCAGAATTTATGATCCCGGTGGATTGAGTGTTCTGATGTTCTGTGTTGGGAAACAGATTCTCAATCCGGCCTGTAGCCCCCTCGAAAGTCGTATCCAATGTGTTCAATTTCCGCTTCAACGGGATCAGTTGCCCCCCACAGTAGATAGGGGCCTGTTCCCACGGCTTGAGAATTGCGGTATTCTGACGGTGAACGCAGGGCGATTCGTTTACCGTCCCTGTAGATCCGTGCGAGTCCGTCTTCCCCGACGGCAATTCTGAAAGTATGCATGGCAGAAGAATTATCGAGGTTTTGGGCGAGCGGGACCCAACTGAATCGGTCATACGCATAAAGTCCATCGGCTGTAACGGTCAAATGATAAAATCTCTTGTTTGCATCTCCCAGGTGTACAACCAGGTCTACACCCCTGCTTGAGGATTCACTTGAATGAACTTTCAATCTGATTTCAGCAGTAGCTCCGTTTCGGGCATCTGCCCTGCCGAAGCCTTTGTCGGAATCGTCGATCCAGATGCCGGGGTAATCCGGTGTGGTTGAAAGTGCTATCGGTGCGTCTTTCGTGATATGGGCAATCTGTCGTTCTGCCCCCTGTCCGTGAAAAACCCATCTGCCGGGTAAGGAGGCGGCACTGGGTAGTTCTCCGCCGGTAAACTGAACAGGTAATACAGCCTTGGAGGGCAACCGGGGCTCATCAACTCTTTCGGGAGGTGTTTCAAGCCACTTCAAATTGAATGTATAGTGTTGAGTGGTACTGATCAGATGGACAAGTCCATTCTGTGCTATCGTTCCCGCCAGGTACCCGCGTGGCTCGGCGGTATGGGGCGTCCAGAGAAAATGACGTCCGCGGGCGGTTTCCATCCACCGGTTGGCGGACTCCATTTCCGGTGCAATCAACCGTTTTACCGGCCATGTCTTGCCCTCGTCGTACGATACAGCAGCGAAAAGCCCGGATCCGTGCTGCATCTTTCCTGACGAATCTTCAAACATCATATTATCTGCAAAAGACGCAAAAAAGAGAGGCCCTTCTTTCATACGTAGCAGGACCAGCCGCTGAGTACTGGTGATGGGAGGAAATTCACTGGCACTGTAAGTCCAGGTTTCTCCCATATCATCGGAGATGCTTTTAGGCATTTGTCCGTCGATATTATCCCCGCGTCCGAAGGCCATAAGCCTGCCATCTTCAAGCTGAACAACGGATGCATGGATACCGGCAATGGTTCCTCCCGGGTCCTTCCAGGTCTTACCGCCATCTTTACTCAGATGAATGGCCGTCCCTCCCTGTCCGATCGAAACGGCATCGGCGGCGACGATCAGGTGTCCTTCGTTCGTGCGGATCATCGAGGAGATGACCTGGTTTCGGAGACCGTGTTCCGGGTTGATGATTCGGGCGGGTGACCATGTTACCCCGTTATCGGTTGAAGTACGAAGAATCATGGCCAGGTTGCCCCACGTAGCGGCTGCCGAGAGACCAGAAAGATGATAGATTGTCTCATCCCCATCCCACCAAAGAGCATTCCCGTGGTCATTCCTGTCCGGTACGTTCCAGAAGATCGAAGCAGGATCCCATTCGTTCTGTCCGTAACGGAGCCGGCTTGCGGCCTGACGCAGATATCGGCCGGTTTCAGATTTGGTCGTATACCAGATAGCCATCAGATCACCGTTGGGCATTTCTGTGATATCCGGCTGATGATTATGGTAGAAAAAAGGCCCGTTTTCTGTAGGGTTCAGTTTTATATAGGGACGGGGGCCCTCAAAGAAAGGCTCGTCAGGATCCGCAGCTTTTTCCAGGTCAGGGGATTTCTGGCTGACTCCCATCCGGTAAAGATTTGAAGAGGTTTGCCGGGGAAGGGGATCGGCGTCAGGCATTTTCCCCATAACCACCCGCAGTCCGATCAGCCAGTGCTTGTTATCGGGCAATGTGCCCATTCGATTTGCCGACCGCAAATAATAGGGCGTAGTCGAATGGCTCCCTCCGCGGGTTACCTTGAAATCACCGGCCTTTCGCCCGACCGGGTCGATGCGTCCCCCGTATTCATACGGTCCATACCAGTCCAGCGTCCACTCTTCCACATTCCCTTGCATCTCATGCAGTCCCCATGGGTTGGGGGGAGTTTTACCCACCGTAAGATCGACGATATCATCCGGATGAAGCCGGTCCTTGTCGGGGTACCAGCTTTCCCGCGGGTTTTTGAGGAAAGCATCAGGTAGATTCTCCCCTGCAGGATAGGGAGTGGTCGTACCGGCGCGGGCTGCATACTCCCACTCGGCTTCGGTCGGAAGCCTGTAGGGAAGGCCTTCTTTTTCGGAGAGCCATTCCGTGAAAGCCCTGGCTTCGTGCCAGTCGACATATACAACTGCCTCAGCATCTTTTTTGGAAAAGCCGAGTTTGCCTCGAAGATTCTTGTGAGAAGGGTCAAATTGTTCATATTGTTCGTTGGTTACCTCGAACACTCCCATATAAAATGGATTGCGGATTTCGGTCAGGTGAACTGGCGATTCATCGAGATCTCCGTTTTCGCTTCCCATCAGAAATGTACCCGGATCAATCCGGACAAATTCCATTCCGAGGGAGTTCGTGAACCGGTGTCCGTGATCCGCCAGCGGTACCGGATTCTGGCTCCATCCCTTAAAGGGTGTAAGGAGTAGGATGAAAGCAAAAAAGCAAGAGCTTGCAATCAGTTGAGGGGTCATAATAAAAATGATTTTTCTAAGAGGTTGAGTTACAAAAATCAATATGGAAAAATTTTAATACCTTTCCCGGTAAGATTATTCAAAAACATTCGTGTATCAGTTGTTATAAGTCGGTTTGTAAATGATTCGGAAAAAACCGGGTTCCCAAAACGACAGCAGGTTAATTCCGGAAAACCTATGGGTTTTTGAGCGTTACTGTTTGAAACCTGTAGAGTGTGAATTTTCAATAAAACTTAAAAAGTGAATAAAACCTTAAAAAATCCACTACGGGGAATCATTCCACCAATGGTTACTCCATTAAAGAATCCTGACACACTTGATATCGGTGGACTTGAGCGTTTGATTGAACATCTCCTGGAAGGGGGGATTCACGGTCTTTTCATTTTAGGTTCTACGGGAGAAGCCCAGAGTCTGGATTATGCCTTGCGTTATGAGCTGATTGAAAAAACATGCAGCCAAGTTGCAGGAAGAATACCGGTTTTGGTTGGTATATCGGACACCGCCGTCTCCGAAAGCCTTCGTATGGCTGAAAAAGCTGCTAAATCGGGTGCAGAGGCAGTGGTTTGTGCGCCTCCCTATTACTACCTGCACACCCAGAAAGAATTAATTGAATACTATCAATACCTGTCAGGCCGTTCGCCCCTGCCGCTTTTTCTTTATAACATCCCCTTGTTTACCAAGAATCCGATTGAGCCGGAGACTGTTAAGAGAATTGGCAACGATGAAAATGTGATCGGCTTGAAAGACAGTTCCGGGAATCCGGCTTATTTTCAAAAAGTGGTGGATTTAATGAGCGATCAACCGGCTTTTTCACTGCTGGTCGGGCCCGAAGAAGTTTTGATGCAATCCTTGTTGACAGGAGGTCACGGAGGTGTACACGGCGGGGCTAACCTGTTTCCGGATTTGTATGTAGATTTATATGAAGCGGCCGTTGAAAAGGATTACGGGAAGATGGTTTCGCTGCATAAACGGGTGCTTCAAATTTGTTCCGGGATCTATACTGTCGGGGAATCGGAATTAGGTTACCTTCAGGGAATTAAAACCGTTTTGTCTTTGATGGGAATTTGCAGCAGCAGGATGTCCATGCCTTTTCAAGAGCTGCCGAAAGAACAAATCGAGGTGATCCGTGAGAGATTAAAGAAGCTCGATGTGCAAAATTTTAATTTAGAATAAAAGACTGGATCGGGTGACAAAGATTAGAATGAATTCGGAACGGGGTCCTGCGTTACAATGAAATCTGTAGATTTGCTCGTTTTTATCGTTTATCTGTGTGGGATTGTCTTGTTCGGTATTTCATTTTACAGGAAGGGGAGAACATCGGATGACTATTCCATTGGTTCCGGAACCTTGCCGGCCTGGGCTGTGGGCTTGTCAATCTTTGCGACGTTTGTGAGTAGTATCAGTTTTCTGGCTTTGCCGGGGATTGCATTTCTTTCAAACTGGAACGCATATGTTTTCAGTTTATCCATTCCGATAGCCATCTATATGGCTATCAGATTTTTTGTGCCGTTGTACCGAAGCGTAGGCAGTCCCTCGGCTTACACCTATCTTGAACAGCGTTTCGGGCAATGGGCGAGAATGTACGTTGCGACGTTCTGGCTGTTAACCCAGGTGATGCGAATTGCTGTAATTCTCTACTTGCTGGCACTGCCGATGTATGTGATCCTGGAGTGGGATATGCGAATCATTATTCTAATTACCGGTTTGAGTGTTATGTCCTATTCTATTTTAGGAGGTATTAAGGCAGTGATATGGACCGATGCAATTCAGGCAATAATTTTGATTACCGGAGCATTATTCAGCCTGGGGATTCTCATGTTTTCACTTCCCGGCGGACCCGCCCAGTATTTTGAGGTTGCCGGCAGTCATAATAAGTTCAGTTTGGGTGGATTTGGCACATCTCTTAGCGAATCTACTTTCTGGGTAGTGTTCCTATACGGGATCTTTATTAATTTGCAAAACTACGGGATCGACCAGAATTTCATTCAACGATATATGAGTGCCAGGAATGACAAGGAAGCGGTCTCTTCGGTGATTGGGGGAGGGTTGCTCTATGTACCGGTCTCCCTTCTTTTCTTTATGATAGGGACGGGTTTGTTTGTTTATTATCAGGTCTTTGAGGGGGCACTTCCACTTGAATTTCAAGAACCGGGGATGTCAGACAGTGTCTTCCCGTATTTTATTGTAGATGTACTTCCGACAGGAGTCACAGGTTTGCTGATCGCTTCAATTTTTGCAGCAGGAATGAGTACCCTTTCAACCAGCCTTAACAGTGGCGCGACCGTGATCCTGAACGATTTTTACAAGCGGTACAGGAAGCAGGCAGGTGAAAGAGAGTCGGTACGGGTTTTGTATATCGCCTCGGCCCTGATCTGTATCCTGGGAATATTCATATCGTTTTTCATCATCCGTGTGGAAAGTGCGCTGGATATTTGGTGGAACCTCGCCGGAATCTTCAGTGGCGGGATGCTCGGGTTATTCCTCCTTGGTTATTTCTCGGAGAAAGTCAGCAATGTGCCTGCGGCGATGGGAGTGCTTCTGGGGCTGCTGGTGATAGCCTGGATGAGTCTTTCTCCTGTCCTGTTTACCGGGGAACTAGAAAGGTTTCAAAACAGCCTGCATAGTTATATGACAATCGTAGTAGGTACGCTGGTGATCTTTATTACCGGTTTTCTCGGGGCTGTCTTTTACCGCCCTGTTGGCAGGAAACCATGAGGAGAAGTGAATTAAAATGAGTTTTATACAAGCTTTATTTGAATATTGAGAAGCCTGATGAATCCGGTGTGAACGCTCTGTCCGGTTTCAAGTCACATGAGATGTGGTGATGTGAGTGCGATCTTCCACCCCCATGTAGTCCAATCTCTACTTCTACGAAATCGCCCGGTCAAGATGTACATACCCCCCGTCGATATGAATAAATTGACCGGTTGTATGGCTAGACCGGTTGGACAACAGGAATAACACCGTGTCGGCAACTTCCGAAGGCCGGGTCATTCGCTGGCCCAAAGGAATTTTGGAGATAATGGATTTTAATTTGGTATCCTGGTCTTCAAATTTACTGATCCATTGTTTGTAGCCTGGAGTCCAGGATTCGGCAATGACGATGGCATTGACCCGGATACTGTGTTCACGCAATTCGAGAGCCCATTCGCGTGTGAGGGCAAGGACTCCCCCTTTGGCAGCGGCATAGCCGGAAGTGCTGCCCTGGCCGGTTAAAGCCACTTTTGAAGCGATGTTGACAATCGGCCCGGAGGATTCAATAAGCCAGGGAAGGGCAGCCTGGGTGACAGCGAAAAAATGGGCCAGGTTTAATTTCAAAGAGCCCATAAATTGATCGTAGGATTTGTCCAGCCCGACCCCGTCATTGACTCCGAGGTTATTGACCAGGCCGTCAATTCTGCCGTAATGATCGACCGACTTTTGTACGGCTGATTTACAACCCTCGGGAGTGGACAGATCGGCCTGGATAAAGAGTCCGTCCCCGCCCTGGTCCCGTATGGTTTTTTCAAGGTCCTTACCCCTGGAATTTTTATCAACAATCACAGGAGTTCCTCCTTCGGCGGCGATATGGCGTACGATCGTCTCTCCAATACTGCCGGAAAGTCCACCGCCCCCCGTCACAATGATTACCTTGTCCTTTAGCTCCAGATTCATATCAACAATTATATAAAGGTTCGTTTATAGTTGATTTAAAGAAGGCTTTGAAAAACCAGGGGTTTTGTTCAAGATCAAAACCTG
>JBBDNC010000188.1:0-11600 GCA_040877875.1 Balneolaceae bacterium
CCTCCCTCTGGCCTTGTCCTTGAACAAAATCCCTGGTTCTGCAAAGCCCTCTTTTAAATTGTCTGTTGGCTGAAAGTCTTGCAGCCCCCATACTTCATCTGTCTGCCTGAAGAGGGGGGAGTTCATATACCGCCGGCTCCGGCTTCTGAGGAATTGGGTTTGTGTCCCGGCCGGGAGATGGGAGGCAGTCTGCAGATCACAGGTTCGGCTTGAGACGGCTGAAACCTTTTACTGATCCGCTCGGAGGGGCAGGATGTGAGGACCGGTCATTGAAAAACTTTAAAAATTTTATGTCATGAAAAGTAAATCATTTACAGTTTCGGGTATGCACTGTGCCGGATGTGCACAGAGTGTGGAAAAAGCACTGGAATCAGTTAACTCCGTAAGCAATGCGAATGTTAACCTTGCGGCGGAGAAGGCAACGGTTCAATATAACGGAGGGATTCCCTCTGACAGGGAGTTGCAGGAAGCTGTGGAAGCGGCAGGGTATAAGCTGGTCGTGGAGTCGGGGAAATCGGATAAACTGGCTCAGAAACGGGAGAGGGATCGGCAAAATCTGGATTCAGCCTGGAGGAACCTGGTTTGGGCCTGGGCGATTACAGCCCCGGTCATGATTTGGATGGGGTTGAAAATGGGATTGGGGATCCGGCTTCCGAATCCACTGATAGAGGAAATTCTGATTACCCTTGCTGCAGGAATCGTGGTTTTCAAGCCGGGCCGTGCAACCCTGATCAGTGCCTGGAAGTCGGGTATTCGCTTGAATCCAAATATGGATGTACTGATTGCCATCGGTACGGTAACTTCCCTGAGTACAGGATTGATTGTCGTAGGGCACCTGCTGGGGTGGTTTGTGTTTCCCATTCATAGCTTTACGGGGATTGCAGCCATGATTATGGCTTTTCATCTGACCGGCAGATATATTGAAACGAAATCGAGGGGACACGCCTCCGATGCCATTACCAAATTACTGACCCTGGAAGCGGAAACCGCAAGAGTGATCAGAAATGGCAGGGAAATTGAGAAGCCTGCACGGGAACTGGTCGCCGGAGAGGTTATGATGGTACGGCCGGGCGAAAAAATCCCGACCGACGGAGAAGTGATTGACGGGGCCGGATCTGTCAACGAATCGATGGTGACCGGCGAATCCATGCCGGTCCGCAAATCCAAAGGGGATCAGGTGATCGGGGGAACCATCAACCAGGAAGGGGCGATTCGGGTAAAAGCCCTGAATGTGGGAGAGGATACTTTCCTGAACCGGGTCGTACGCCTGGTGGAGGAAGCCCAGGGAACCAAAGTACCGGTTCAGGAATATGCCGACCGGGTGACGGCTGTCTTTGTCCCCGTTGTCTTGCTTTTGTCACTTCTGACGTTTGTTAGCTGGATGGTATTCCCCCAGCTTTTTATGCCGGTACTCGAATGGGCCGGGGAGATCGTCCCCTGGGTTGAACCGGGGATGGGGCGCCTGTCGCACGCATTTTTTGCCGCACTTGCCGTGCTGGTCATTGCCTGTCCCTGTGCATTGGGCCTTGCAACTCCCACCGCATTGATGATAGGATCCGGTTTGGGGGCGGAAAACGGGGTGCTGATCCGCCGGGGAGAGGCAATCCAGCGATTACAGGAAGCCACCCATTTTGTCTTTGACAAAACCGGAACCCTGACGGTGGGCGAACCTTCTGTGACGGATTTCGTTTTTTTAGGGAACAAGGAGGACGAAGATTTGATAATGCGTGCTATCCATAGTGTTGAAAATCCCTCCGAACATCCGATCAGCCGGGCAATCAGCCGCCACCTGGAAGAACAGCACCCGGAATTTGCAGAGGTGAAGAACTTCACTTCCCATCCGGGAATGGGAGTGAGCGGTACGGTCGGTGGAAAGAAGATCGTGGTGGGGAACCGAAGGCTGATGCAACTGGAAGGAATTGAACTTGATTCCCCCGCAGAGATGAAAAAAAAGGAACTTGAAGAGAGAGGAGAAACGGTGGTGGCTGCTGCCGTCGACGGGAATCCGGTTGCGTTGATCGCCATCGCAGATACCCTGAAACCGGAAGCCGGGGAGACGCTGGAACAATTAAGATCCCGCGGATACAAGACCGTGATGCTGACGGGTGACAATCACCGGGTAGCCGAGACGATTGCGGGTCGCCTGGGAATCGATGAAGTACTTGCCGAAGTGATGCCCGATCAGAAAGAGGATAAAATCAGGGAACTTCAGGAGCAGGGACATGTAGTGGTCATGGTCGGCGACGGAATCAACGATGCTCCTGCCCTGACCCGGTCTGACGTTGGCATAGCGATCGGCACCGGAACGGATATCGCAATTGAATCCGGTTCAATTGTATTGGTGGATGGCAAACTTACAGCCGTTTTAAAAGCTGTGGAATTGAGCAGAATGACCTTTAAAAAAATTCGACAAAATCTGTTCTGGGCTTATTTTTACAACGTGGTGATGATTCCGGTAGCCGTCATAGGCCTGATGCATCCTGTATTGGCGGAAGCTGCCATGGCATTCAGTTCTGTAAATGTAATCGGGAACTCCCGCCGGCTGCTGAAAAAGAAGTTATAGCAGGAAACATGTCTGATATGTGGATAATCAGACGCTTTTATAGTGACTTTAAACAGAGACAGGAAAGAAAATTAAGTTATTTAAAAGTAGTGACGATAATCGATTCAACATTCGTTTGAAAAAAATTCAAAAAATGAATGTGGATAACTTGAGATTAAGGGATAATTTCTGTACCTATACCATCCCTTCTTCTCTCTTATAAAATTAAATGGTTTTCTGTGATGAAAAACTGGAAAATGCTGGTTTTTAAAATAACGTTGTTGGTCCTTATCGGAATTGTTATCCTGACAGGATAGAATGTCACTTTTTAAAAAAAAATTAACTTCCTTTTTTCTGTCTGATCTAATCCGGGCAGAATGAAAAAGGAGGATCCGGAGCATGAAGTTTACTGTTTTCAACTCTGTCTTTTTTCATCAATTCCCGCACAAGCCCGGACTCGGGTATTTCGCTTTATTATCCACTGCGGATTATTCTCTTAACATTTCTATATGGGGAATGCCGTCGGAATCAAATGGCTCAGTCATCACCCGAAATCCGAGCCTGGAATAAAACTTCTCAAGATGGGCTTGTGCCTCGATGCGTATCGGCACCTTTCCATAGCTTTTTTCGGCGAAATCAAGACCTTTCCTGACCAGTTCATAACCGATCTTATTTCCCCTGTAGCCCCCTGCAACAATGATCCGTCCGAGTGACGGTTCCTTATACTTCTCACCCGGCGGGACGATCCGCAGATAGGCGGCTAATTGCTCTCCGTCCAATCCCGTGAGATGGCCACACACTTCATCGAGTCCATCGAGATCCGGATAAATACTTTTCTGTTCGACGATAAATACATCCTGACGCAGTTTCAGCAGGTCGTAAAGAAGTCCGGGGGAAAGTTCATAAAAATCGGATAAACGCCAGTCGATCATTTAAACGAAAACTTTTCTTTCGATTATTCGTACATGCTGTTCAGCCGTTAAGGTAAAACATTAAATGTAATCACAGAAAAATGCTCTATACAATTTTTATCAATAGCATTGCCGTGTTTTTGGGAGCTTACCTGCTTAGGGGAGTGGAAGTGAAAAACTACTGGACTGCACTGGGAGTTGCCGTGATTCTTGCTCTCGTAAATACATTCATCAAACCCTTGATCGTTTTTTTAACCATTCCGCTTACCCTCCTGACACTCGGACTCTTTATTCTGGTGATTAATGCCTGGATGCTGATGCTTACCGATAAGTTTATAGAAGGGTTCAAAGTGAAGGGGTTTTTCTGGGCATTTATTTTTAGTATTGTGCTGTCATTTCTGAATGCAATCCTGTATCGAATTCTGTAGGAAAGGACACAGGACACTTAAGGCAGAAGTAAAAAGTGAGAAGTTTCCTGTTTGATATGCATATTTCAGCTATGGGAGTGTGACAGATCAGGATTTGGTTATTATATGAAAGGGTCAGCCGGAGCCGTCTGTCCAGTTTCTTTTCACTCCTCGCTTCTGCCTCTCACACGAGAATTATTCCGGGAAGGAGATTGTTTTGGAATCCACAATCCATCTTCTTAGCCTGCATGATTCACCAAGAAGGTTACTTGTGTACAAGGCGAAGTTCAACATGCACATGAAACGTATCATAATTCGTTGATGAAGACGGTTTTGCAAAGCCTTCATGAAGCATTTTGAATTTTAACGCATCACACGGGTAAATTTCGCAGCGTTCAACAAAATATTGTAAAATATGTGAACTTTATTTGAAATATCTTTCTGGTACACAAATGGTTAAAACCATACAAAAATAATTTTTGTGAATTATGCAGGTTAGAATAGCCTGGTTCACAATATTAGAGGGCTTTGAAAAACCAGGGGTTTTGTTCAATATCAAAGCCTCAGCGAATTCGGAACCGCAGTTTATTAGGCATAAATGAGGATTTCGAATTCGCGAAAATGCTAAGATTGGGCAAAACAACGCTCATTTTTTGTACACGCAGTGATTTTGCAAAGCCCTCTATTATACTATCCAAAATGAAATATGATCCGGAAAAAAATTACTATTCTCAATGAGGCCGGTTTACATGCAAGGCCCTCTGCTGCATTAGTTAAATTGTCATCTAAATTCGAATCTGATTTTTTCATACAAATGCAGGGTTATAAGGTAAATGGCAAAAGCATTCTCGGAGTGATGACACTCGCTGCCGAACATGGTGCGGAACTTGAACTGATCACGGAGGGCCCGGATGAGGATGTGGCAATGGAAAGTATTACCGAGTTATTCGAAAACAAGTTTGAAATAGAAACATGAGTGATACGGCATCTGCCGATAACCGAATTGCGTTGAAAGGTATTCCTGCTTCTTCGGGGATGACCCTTGGTAAAGTCTGGATTTCAAGAGACAAGCGTATTTCTGTCAGCGAACAGAAGATCGATTCTCCCCGGGTTCCGTCCCAACTGGCAAAATTCCGTGAGGGGGTTGAGAAAGTTGAACAGCAGCTTCTGGATCTGAAGCAACTACAGGAGAATGAAGAGATCCGGGGTATCATCGAAGCACAAACCCAGATTCTTCACGATCCGGAACTGAGGAATAGAGTCCGGTTTTTGATAGAAGAGGAGTTGAATGGTGCGGCTTATGCAGTGTACAAGGCTTTCAATGAATATGTAGAACTTCTCGAGAATACAGAAAGTATATGGGGCCAGGAGCGTAGCGTAGATATCGTTTCAATCCGGGATGATGTGATCCGCATGATTTCGGGAGAGGCAGAGAAAAACGAGATTCCTGAAAATTCGGTTTTCCTGGCAGACGATCTCTCTCCGACTGAAGTTATCGAACTCCACAGACAAAAGGTGGGAGCCATTCTTATGATCAGAGGAGGTACCACCTCCCATTCCGTGATTATTGCTCAATCCCTTGGAATCCCTTGTGTGGTCGGGGTCCATTGGAAAAATGCCGGGATCCGAAACAATATGTTGAGCCTGGTGGATGCCGGAAGCGGGGAAGTGATATTCAATCCGGAAGAGAGTGTCATACGTGATTTTAAGGATCGAATGGAAAAGTTCGAGACCCGGAAAAAAGAAGGGGATGTACTTACCAATAAACCGAATCGGACATCCTGCGGAACTGAATTTCATATCCGTGCAAATGTCGAATTTACCGAGGAACTAACCCGTGTCCAGCAGTTTAATGCAGAGGGAATCGGACTGTTGCGTACGGAAACTCTTTTCCTTCAGAAAGGATACTATGAGCCGGATGAACATCTTTCCTTCTATACAACTATTTTGGAGCAGACCGGGGATCAGCCGGTTGTCATACGTTTACTGGATATTGGGGGAGACAAGCTGCCCGGTAATAAAATACACGAGTCCAATCCTTTTTTGGGATGGAGGGGGATACGTGTGTTACTGGATGAAAAGGAGTTGCTGCATCAACAACTGAGAACCCTGTATGAAGTTTCCGAGAAGTTTCCCGGACGTGTCCGGATCCTGGTACCGATGGTCAGTGACTTAAGGGAATTTGACGAGTTCAAAGCGGAAATGGAACAGGTCCGGGAAGAATTGGAACGGGAGGGAATGACTGTACGAAACGAGATTCCGGCTGGTATTATGGTTGAGGTCCCCGCTCTCGCCCTGCAAGCAAAGCATGCGGCGGAAAAGGCGGACTTTTTCAGTATCGGGTCCAACGATTTGACACAATATACCCTGGCGGCAGACCGAGGCAATGAACGGGTATCGGCACTGTATCAAAACAGTCATCCTGCAGTCTGGCAATTGATTAGAATTACCTATGAGGCTGCTCAATCAGCCGGTATACCCATCCATGTATGTGGTGAAATAGCCGGCAAACCTGTATTGGCTGCGGCATTGCTTGGCCTTGGAATCCGTGAGCTGAGTATGAATCCCGCTTCCATCCCACAAGTAAAAAAAGTACTTTGTAATCATCCCGTTTCAGCGTTTGAAGAGCTATTTTCAGGTATCATCGTGGCGAGGGATGGGAATCAGGCTGAGTCCGTATTGAACCAATGGAAAGAAAAATATCTGGATTAATGAGATATGGAGATTTCAAAAGAAAGGATCGATAAAATCGATCGTGAAGGAATGTGGGAGAAATTATGTTCTTTCCCCCAACATTGGCGGGAAGCCATGGATTTTACCCGGGATGTCGAGTGGGAGATCGATACATCACGTATTCGGTCGGTCTGTTTTGCAGGAATGGGAGGCTCGTCGATCGGGGCGGATCTTGTCAGAGCCTATACCGTTAACAGTTGTCCTGTACCGGTTTCGGTGATTCGTGATTACGAAATACCTGCATGGGTGAATGAAAATACGCTGTATGTCTCATGCAGCTTTTCCGGCAATACGGAAGAAACCCTTTCGACCCTTGAAGCAGCCCGCAAAAGAGGAGCCCAGCTCTTTGCCGTGACGTCCGGCGGACGCTTGCTGGTTGAGGCTTCAAGAGAGGGTTTCGGATATGTCAAGGTGCCTGGCGGGTTTCCCTATCGGGCGGCACTGGGGTATACATTTGTCCCCTTGTTCCGGCTCTTCCAATACCTTGGATATACTCCTGAAGGTGAAGAAGCTCTTGAAGAAACCGCCCGCTTGCTTGAGAAACAGATGACCCTCTACTCCAATCCCGAGGAAAACCGGGCCCTGTCGCTCGCCAGGGATATGTTGGATACCCTGCCGATTATCTATGCCGGAAGTGAACTGACGGACCCGGTTGCCTGGCGGTGGCGTACACAAATGGAAGAAAATGCCAAAACTCTCTCTTTCGGCAACCGGTTTCCGGAAATGACCCATAATGAAATCGTCGGATGGGAGCAGATTACACATTTGACAGGCCGCTTGTCTGTGCTGATGCTTCAGGACAGGGAGGATAATCCCCGCGTCACTCAACGTATGACAATTGTACGGGATTTGATTGAAGATCAAACCGTATTTGTTACCCGGGTGGGGTCTCTTGGCAATAGCCGCCTGGCCCGTCAGTTTTCGCTTGTTCAATTGGGGGATTGGATCAGTGTTTACAGGGCTCTTCTGGATGAGGTTGATCCGACTCCCATCGCAAAGATCGACCTGTTGAAAAATCGATTGGCTGAATTATAACCGGCTGGTTCAAGAGTCAGACGGGATCTTTTTAAAATCATGAGAAGAAAGGATTTTTTAAAAAACCTGACAAGTATAGTTCTCCGGGATTTTCCTGAATAATAAAAATTTACGTTCTCTGTCTCATATAAGAGTTTAATTAATGAATAAAACGCAGCAATCCGTTTTGTTTGATATTGAAAAATTCCAGGATGCTCTCAGTACCCGCTGGCTGGGGTCGGAGTTCCTGTTTGTCGAACAGACTCATTCTACCAATACTGTGTTGAAAAACAAGCCCGGAGATCAAATCTCACACGGGACGGTCCTGCTGGCTGACGCCCAACAGCAGGGCAGGGGACAATACAACCGCCGCTGGGAATCGGAACCGGGAAAAAATCTGACCTTTACGATTGCTTTTAAACCGCCGCGGGCCGACCGGCTTCCCTTATTGACGCTGGCAACCGGGGAGGCAATTAACCGGGTTTTTAGCGACGTGACTAATAGACGTTTCCAGATTAAATGGCCGAATGACCTTGTTTGCGGGGGAAAAAAAGCAGGAGGCCTTCTGACCGAAAGTATTTTTAACGGACAGAATGTAGAGAGGGTCCTGATCGGTATCGGGTTGAATATCTGTCAGACTTCGTTTAATCATGAATTGTCTATGACGGCGACCTCCCTGTCGCTGGTTGCCGGCCGGCCGCTGGAAAGAGAGGTTCTGCTGGCTGATATCCTTCAGCGAATTGAAGAAGCCTATCAAAAATGGCACAAGTATGACGATTCGTTACTTCACACAGTGAATCGAAACCTGATTGGGTATGGTAAATGGGTGAATATTTCGATCGATGGGGAAACGATGGACGAAAGGGTTAAATTTTTAGGGATCAATGAGAAGGGGCAGCTTGTTATATTAACTCACAACTACGAAGTCCGAACATTTTCCTATGAACAAATCAGAATCCATCCGGATGATTGAACGGGTTGAAGCACATCTGAAATCGAATTTTCAAAATGAGAAATCCCTGCATATGATCACAGGGGTCAGCGGCGGACCCGACTCCATGACCCTTCTATATATTTTGCACCGGATCGGGATTCAATGTACCGTGGTTCATTGTAATTACCAGCTTCGGGGAGAATCCTCCGAGAAAGATCAGGAACTGGTGGAAGAAACAGCTTCGATGTGGGGATATGAATGTATATCCATGCGGTTTGACCCGGACGCTGCAGGAGAGAATTTTCAAAACTGGGCTCGAAACAGGCGCTATCAGGCTTTCCGTGATTTAAAAAATGAACTGAATGCGGATGCAATGATAACGGCCCACCACCAGGATGATCAGCTCGAAACCATCATCCAAAAAATCATGCGGGGGGCAGGCTTAACCGCCTGGCAGGGAATGAAGATCTGGGACGGCGAACTGTTTCGGCCGTTATTGGAACTCAGTAAGGCTCAGATCCTCAAATACGCCTCTGCAAACCAGATCCCCTACCGGCTGGATAGCAGCAATGAAGAGTCTACCTATGCGAGAAATTTTTTGAGAAACGGGTGGTTCCCGATCCTGGATGATCTGTTCCCGGGATGGCGGGAGAATATTCTCAAGGTGCCGGAGAGGGCGAAAGAGCATCAGTCACTCGCAGATTCCCTGGCACGCTCAATACGGATTGATTCAAACCGTCTCGACCGTGAGAAGTTATTGTCGCTGGATCCCGAAGTTCAAAAACCGGTACTTCTTCATATTCTAAAATCGATGGATGATCCCATTTCCGTAAGCAGCGGGACGTTGATCAACCTGAAGCAACTGGAATTGATTCAGACCGGTAAAAAACTACAGTTAAATGACAATTGGAGTATTTTCCGTGACCGGGAACATTTTGTATTGCAGGAAAACGAACAGGTCATCCGGCCCGAGATTACGTTGACCCGCAGAGAGCTTTCTGAGGAAAAAATGTTAAAAGGAACCCTGAGCATTGAATTGGCACAGTGGGACGGAAACATTAACGAGAAGTTTATTCAAATGGATGCGGATATGCCGGAATGGCCCTTGATCATTCGCAACTGGAGGGACGGTGACAAGATTAACCCCCTGGGAATGGAAGGCCGTCAGTCTGTTGCCGACCTGCTGACCAACCGGAAAATTTCCGCTTCGGAAAAATCCAAAACGAGGGTCATCGAATCTTTTGACGGGAACCTCTGTGCGGTGATATTTCCGGAGGATCCTGCCGGGGATCAAAATACCGGGTTAATCGCCGAATGGACGCGGTGTAGTTCCGACACCCGGACAATTTTACAAATTTCCCGGCATTCCTCCGGGGCCTGACTTGAAAACAGGAAGTAAACCGATAACTTACCTACGGACTCCATGGTTCAACATCATTCAGAATTCGTCCATTACAACGGTGAGCGGTTCAGGGTTTATCTGACAGAGGAGGAAATCCGGAAACGTGTTATCGAATTGGGTGAAACCCTGAGCAGGGATTTCAGGGGAAAAGATCCCATTTTTATCGGAGTTTTAAACGGAGCTTTTGTTTTTCTGTCCGACCTGATCAGAGCCCTTACGATCCCCTGTGAAATAGATTTTATAAAATTAAGCAGTTACGGGGATGAAAAAATCTCATCCGGTCAAGTCACCGAACTCAAGGGAATTGACGCAGATTTACGGGATCGGCATGTGATCCTCGTGGAAGATATCGTGGATACCGGTCTTTCCCTGGAGTATCTGACCGGCCGTTTGAATGGGTCAGGATTTGCTTCCCTGACGACCGTTACCCTTTTGCACAAACATGAAGCGACAAAGCATGAGGTTCTTCCCGACTATGTGGGATTCAAATTACCGAATCTGTTTATTATTGGCTATGGCCTGGACTTTGCTCAAAAGGGAAGAAACCTGCCTCAGATTTATATCCGGGATTCCGGGTAACCGGCCGGAGACGTTGAGACAGAACAAGGAGGGAAGGAGAAAGCACTAAAAATTTTTAAAAGTTTAAAAGTCCTTGCAGAAGGCAGGGGAAGGTTGCTATATTTGGCATCTGGTTTATAATCCATTGAACGGCTATGAACTTATTTTCCGGAGAGGTGGCTGAGTGGTCGAAAGCGGCACCCTGCTAAGGTGTTGTACCCTTTAACAGGGTACCGAGGGTTCGAATCCCTCCCTCTCCGCATTTCGGTACTTCCGGCCTTTCAGCGATGTGTTTCGGCGGTCAGTTTAGGATCGTCTGCTGTGCACTTCATATAAGTTTTTACTTCATCTGACTGAGGGTTTATCTTGGCTCCTTTAAATGATCCTTTTTTCCTGTTCCTGACGCCGTATTTGCTGCATTACGTTTTTCTCCGGAACAGTTCAAGGATCTTCCCGCGTCTTTAAACAACGACTCCTGGTTCTCATTTATATTTTTCTCAATTTAATGTTATTAGAAATTATCCCGGAAATTTATTTGCCGATCTTCATCTTTTTTGCCCGAATTCTGGATGTGAGCATTGGAACCCTTCGAATAATGTTCGTTGCCAAGGGGATGCGAATCAAATCTACGATTCTCGGGTTTTTTGAAGTCCTGATCTGGATTATTATTGTCGCCCAGATCTTTCAAAATCTCAATAACTGGTTGAATTACGTAGCTTTTGCCGGTGGATTTGCTGCCGGTACCTATATCGGGATGCTGATTGAGGAAAAGATGCAGATGGGTATACAGATTTTCCGGGTGATTACGAATCAGGATCCAACTTTTCTTCTTGAAAAACTTCGGGAATCCGGGTTCAGGGTAACGACCGTTCATGCAGAAGGAACATTTGGAGCTGTGCGAATTCTGTTTATGGTGGCAAAGCGCAGGCGCTGGAAGGAACTCTCGGCACTTATGACAGAACACGCCCCCAATTCCTTTTATTCGGTAGAGGATGTTAAATATGTTTCCTCCATGGAAAAGGATCTTGCCCCGACGCCTGATCTGTGGACGAGAATGCTCAAGCTGAAAAAATCTATTTGAATGAACCTGTATTTTAAC
>JBBDNC010000189.1:0-11509 GCA_040877875.1 Balneolaceae bacterium
ATCACGGGAGATATCTGATCCCGGATCTTCCCGATGCGAATTACCAGGTGTGGGTACGGGGTTATGGGCTGGTGGATTCTCCCAAATCCGCAGCAACTCCGGGTCAAATTCTTAATCTGACGGCGGAAGAAGCTCCGGATTCCCATGCCGCTGCACAATATTACCCTGCCGGTTACTGGTATTCTCTTCTCGATGTACCTGACAAAAGCGAGTTCCCCGGTACCGGCCCGGAGGGAAACGGCATCTCGCCGAACGTTCGGACACAGGCCGATTATCTTCGGAACATAAAATCCGGGTATTGTACGGCCTGTCATCAGATGGGAAACAAAACTACCCGGGAACTTCATGAATCCATGCAGGATTTCGATAGCACGGAGGATGCATGGGAACGGCGTTTGCAATCCGGGCAGGCGGGTGGAAGTATGATTTCTGGAATTCAGAGATTGGGCCGTGAGGAAGCACTCCGTATGTTTGCAGACTGGACTGACCGGATCGGGGAGGGGGAAGTCCCTCCGTCACCGCCGCGCCCTGAAGGGGTGGAGCGGAATGTGGTCATCACCCAGTGGGACTGGGCAGACCCGAAATCCTATCTTCATGACTTGGTTTCAACAGACCGGCGGGATCCGACTCTTTATCCTGATGGAAAAATCTACGGCGCTCTCGAAGCAAGCTCCGACTACCTTCCGGTATTCGACCCGGCAAACCATGATACGAGCCGCGTTCCTCTTACCGTTCGTGACCCCAATACCCAACCGGCATCCGGCCCGGCGATGCCTCAGCCGTCTCCCTATTGGGGAGATGAACCCATATGGGACAGCAAGGCGAATGTACATAATCCCATGTTTGATGATCAGGGACGGGTTTGGATTACCGCAACGGTCCGCCCGCCTGCTAACCCGGATTTTTGCAGGGAAGGTTCCGGCCACCCGTCGGCGCAATTATTTCCGGTTGACCGGGCGTACCGCCACCTGGGAGTGTATGATCCGGAGAGTGATGAGTATACCCATATCGGTACCTGCTTCAGTACCCATCACCTGATGTTTGCCGAAGATGAAAACAATACGTTGTGGACCAGCGGCGGCGGACCCGTGATCGGATGGCTAGATACCGAACAATTTGATGAGACCGGGGATGAAGCGGCCTCCCAGGGATGGACAGCCCTGATTCTCGATACCAATGGAAACGGTGAAAGGGATGACTATGTGGAGCCCAATCAACCGGTTGATCCTGACAGGGATAAGCGGATCAACGGCGGCTACTATGCCGTATCCCCGGCACCGGACGGTTCGGTCTGGGGGTCAGATCTCGGGTATCCGGGAGGAGTGATCCGCCTGGATCCGGGACCCAACCCACCTGAGACGGCGTTGACGGAGTACTATGAATTGCCCCTGGACGATTCCGGGGAACCGGTCGAAGGGTTCTCGCCACGGGGAATGGATATCGATCGAGACGGGGTAGCGTGGGTGGCCCTTGCGAGCGGACACATGGGCCGTTTTGACCGCCGGGAGTGTGAGGGCCCGCTGAATGGGCCGGAAGCTACCGGTCAGCACTGCCCGGAAGGATGGACTTTTTATACGGAACCCCTCCCTCAAATGAAAAATGTCGACGGACCCGGCAGTGCCGAAGCCAGTTATTATACCTGGGTCGACCAGTTTAATACGCTCGGGCTGGGTGAAAATATTCCGATCAATACCGGCAATGCCTCCGAAGGACTCCTGGTATTAAAAGATGGAGAGTGGATTGTGCTCCGGGTTCCGTACCCGCTGGGATTCTATACCAAATGGATGGACGGCCGGATCGACGATCCGGATGCAGGCTGGAAAGGGCGTGGAATCTGGGCGACGATCAGTACGCGGGCCCCATTTCATATGGAAGGGGGCAAAGGGACGACAAGCAAAGTCTATAAATTCCAGATGCGGCCCGATCCGCTTGCACAGTAGTTAGAGGGCTTTGCAAAATCACTGCGTGTACAAAAAATGTGTCCGCCTTCCGGCGGACAGGCTTTGAACTTGAACAAAAATCTTGGTTTTGCAAAGCCTTCTTCAAAGCCCTCTAGTTATTCTATATAATTAAATAATTATTACTAAATTAAAATATATTGTATTTAATATAATTATTATTAAGATTTTTAATTTAATGTTTTTAAATATTATCCTGAAGAATAGCCTGGAGGGTTTATAAACGGAGTGTGGAAAACTTTTTTAAGGAGAAATGAGGTTCCAAATATTTCAATGAATCTTTAACATTCTGTCCACCATGTAGTTAAGGCGACAGATAGAATTTATGAATGGCGATCAGATGAAGGATTAAATTAAATATTATTTTAATGATCATTCTAATGATTATATCTCCAAAAAGTATATCGAAAAAAACGAATTCTAATGTGGATAACTACCCGGTTTTGTGGAAAAATTGTTGAATTATTTCTTGCTGTCGTACCCCCTCGCGAATATATTATTAAGCAGTCGGCGGAAAAGTTGAGTTCGTTACGGCCCGGAAAAATTTATCTGCAATCTCAACTTTCCGGCAAGTTAAAATTTGAACAGAGTTAATTGGAGACAGTTATGCAATTTAGCAGGTTTTATACAAAAGAGGGATGGGAAAGCCCGTACGGTGACACAAAATTTGTAAAGCGAAGATCCGAGATCAAAAATCCCGACGGCTCCCAGGTTTTCAGAATGGACGATGTGGTGGTGCCTGATTCATGGTCTCAGGTTGCCACGGATATCATTGCCCAAAAATATTTTAGAAAGGCGGGTGTCCCGGCAAAACTGAAGAAGATCAAGGAGAAAGGGGTACCCGGGTGGCTTCAGCGTTCCGAGGCTGATGAAAAGGCTTTGAAAGATGTACCGGAAGAGGACCGGTATTCGCACGAACTGGACAGCCGGCAGGTCTTTCACAGGTTGGCCGGCTGCTGGACCTATTGGGGATGGAAATACGATTACTTTGATTCGGAAGGAGATGCGAGAATTTTCTATGAGGAGTTATGTTATATGCTAGCCCGTCAGATGGCCGCCCCGAATAGCCCGCAGTGGTTCAATACAGGCCTTCACTGGGCGTATGGAATCAACGGTCCGTCGCAGGGGCACTATTATGTGGAGGGTAAAACCGGGGAACTGAAACGATCGGAAGATGCCTATACCCATCCCCAGCCTCATGCCTGTTTTATTCAAAGTGTAGACGATGATTTGGTGAATGAAGGCGGAATCATGGATCTGTGGGTCCGCGAAGCAAGGCTTTTTAAATACGGTTCCGGAACCGGGTCGAATTTTTCTCAGATTCGCGGGGAAGGTGAAGACCTGAGCGGCGGCGGAGAATCCTCCGGATTGATGAGTTTCCTGAAAATCGGGGACCGTGCAGCCGGCGCCATCAAGTCGGGCGGGACTACCCGTCGTGCTGCCAAAATGGTAACCCTGGATCTGGACCATCCGGATATTGAAGAGTATGTGAACTGGAAAGTACGCGAGGAGCAAAAAGTTGCCGCGATTGTAACCGGTTCAAGGATTACACAAAAGCACCTGAAAAAGATCATAAACCTGTGTCACAAACCTGTGAAAATCGAAGGGCGGACTCTGAATGGAGCCGTTAGCCGGGACCCGCTGAAGAATAAGGAGCTTGGAGATGCAATCCGACAGGCAAAAAGGGACCAGGTACCCCTTAACTATATCGAGCGGGTCATCCAGCTTGCTGCACAAGGGTTTTCGGATATCAAGTTCGATACGTACGATACGGACTGGAATTCCGAGGCTTATTCAACGGTAAGCGGACAAAACTCGAATAACTCGATCCGTATTCCCAATGCCTTTATGCAGGCGGTAATCGATGACAAGGAATGGAAACTTTATGGCCGTATAGAAAAACGGGAAGCTAAAAAGGAAGGCCGTGAGCCGGAACCGATGAAAACATTGGAGGCGCGTGACCTGTGGGATCAGATCGGCTTTGCCGCCTGGTCCTGTGCCGATCCGGGGACACAGTATCACGATACGATCAACGAATGGCATACTTGTCCGGAAGATGGCCTGATCAAGGCGAGCAATCCCTGTTCGGAGTATATGTTCCTGGACAATACGGCGTGTAACCTCGCTTCCCTGAACCTGATGAAATATTTCAAGGATGAAGAATGCAGCGAGTTTGATGTCGAGTCTATCCGGAATGCCTCCAGGATCTGGACCGTTGTACTGGAAATTTCCGTATTGATGGCCCAGTTTCCCTCCAAAGAGATTGCCGACCTCTCCTACGTGTTTCGAACACTGGGCCTGGGATATGCAAACCTGGGAGCTGCCCTGATGGTTCAGGGCGTCCCCTACGACAGTCCGGAAGGATGTGCGATTGCAGGGGCTTTGACCTCCATCATGCATATGGGTGCCTATGCAACGAGTGCCGAAATGGCCGGGGAAATGGGGCCCTTCGAAGGCTATGAGCGAAACAAGGAACCTATGCTCCGTGTTCTCAGAAATCACAAACGTGCAGCGTATAACGCCGACCATGAGGAGTACGAAGGGTTGACGATCAAGCCTATGGGTATTAATCCGGCTGAATGTCCCGATTATCTGTTAAAAGCGGCAAGGGAGGAATCCGACCGGGCGGTCAAAATGGGTGAGAAACATGGTTACCGGAATGCGCAGGTAACGGTGATCGCTCCGACCGGTACCATCGGCCTGGTTATGGACTGTGATACTACCGGTATTGAACCGGATTTTGCACTGGTAAAATTTAAAAAGCTGGCGGGTGGGGGATATTTCAAAATCATCAACCAATGCGTGCCTCGTGCGCTGACTAACCTGGGGTATGGTCCCAAGGAGATCGAGGAAATCATCCGGTATGCCAAAGGCTCCGGCAGCCTTGAGGACTGCCCGCACATTAACCCGGAAAGCCTGAAGGAAATGGGCTTTACCGATGAGAAGATCGAAGCGGTTGATGAAGCCCTGCCCGGCAGCTTTGATATTAAATTTGCCTTTAACCAGTGGACGCTGGGAGAGGATTTCTGCAAAGAGGTATTGGAAATCAGTGAAGAACAGCTCTCGGATTTTCAATTCGATATGCTCCGGTATCTCGGATTCTCGCAAGAACAGATCCGCGATGCCAACGATTTTGTCTGCGGAACCATGACCGTGGAAGGGGCACCCCATCTGAAGGAGGAACACCTTCCGGTCTTTGACTGTGCCAACCGCTGCGGCCGGATCGGTACACGGTATATTGCTCCCGACGGACACATTCGCATGATGGCGGCAGCTCAACCGTTTATTTCCGGTGCGATCTCGAAGACGATTAATCTCCCGAATGAAGCCACCGTGGAGGATATCAAGGATGCTTATATGCTTTCCTGGAAGCTGATGTTGAAAGCCAATGCCCTCTATCGGGACGGTTCGAAACTGAGTCAGCCGCTGAACTCCATGAACGATGTGTTTGAAGAGCTTGAGGAGGAGGAAAATGAGGAGCATTGGGTCGGCGAACAGGATGATGTCCTGGAATCTGCCGAACGGATTATCCACAAGTATGTGGCCCGCCGGCAACGTTTGCCGTACCGGCGAACCGGTTATACTCAAAAGGTGAAGATCGGCGGACAAAGCGTGTACGTGCGGACCGGGGAGTATGATAACGGCCAGATCGGTGAAATTTTTATTGATATGCACCGTGAAGGTGCCGCTTTCCGGAGCCTGATGAACTGCTTCGCCATCTCTATCTCTCTCGGCTTGCAACACGGGGTTCCGCTTGAGGAATTTGTGGATGCCTTTGTGTTTACCAAGTTCGAACCGAGCGGAATGGTTGCCGGCAGTCCGCATATCAAAATGACCACTTCGGTCATCGACTTCATTTTCCGTGAACTTGCCGTAACCTACCTTGGACGGGATGATTTGGCTCATGTGCCGCCTGAGGAGATCATGTCCCGAAAACTTCGCCCGTCGGAAGAAGAGGAACTGGCGGAAGAAGTGGCAGCCCGAAGCCGCGTAAAAAAAAAGGAGCCGGTGACGGATCCGGAATCCCGGGTACGGACACAGGTTCTGAAACAGGAAGAAGCGAAAGCGGACTTTGAAAGTGACTATGAACGGGCGAAGCAACTCGGATATACAGGCGACTCCTGCCCCGAATGCGGGAGCATGACCATGATTCGTAACGGTACATGCCAAAAGTGCATTACCTGTGGTTCTACGACTGGCTGCTCCTGATTACCATCACGCCAACGGCAGGTGACCATCTACACACCCGTCCCGATCGACCCGTCCGCCAGCCGGCGGACAGGCCGGGGCGGGTTTTTTATCTTTGCTTTTCTGACAATGGGGTAAAAAAGCACTAAATTTCCCTTCTGATTTGCCTTCCATGAATTGCCATCGTAAAATTGATATTTGATTATGATTATCGGCGTACCCAAAGAGATAAAATCCCATGAGAATCGGGTTGCACTGATGCCCGGAGGCGCTCTCCAGTTAAGCCGTAACGGACATGAGGTATGGGTCGAACAGGGGGCGGGGCATGGTAGCAGTTTTACCGATCAGGCGTATGAAGAAAACGGGGCTTCGATTCTTCAAGAGGCGGAAGAGATCTGGAACCAGGCGGATATGATTCTGAAAGTCAAAGAGCCTGTGGAATCGGAATATCCACTGATGCGTGAAGGGCAGGTGATTTTTACTTTTTTCCATTTTGCCGCCAGCCGTGAACTGACCGAGGCCGTAGTCCGGTCAAAATGTATTGCCATTGCCTATGAAACCGTGGAAGAAGCCGACCGTTCACTGCCGCTGTTAATTCCGATGAGTGAGGTGGCCGGCAGGATGGCTCCCCAGGAGGCGGCGAAATACCTTGAAAAACCTTTCGGCGGACGCGGAGTACTTATGGGAGGAATCCCGGGAGTGACCCCGGCAAAAGTTCTTGTCCTCGGAGGAGGAATCGTCGGAGTCCACGCTGCAAAAATCGCTTCGGGTATGGGGGCCGAAACGGTGATTATGGATATCAACATGCCCCGTCTCCGCTACCTGAACGAAGTGATGGCAAAAAACGTCCGAACCTTGTTTTCAAATGAAGCCAATATCCGTCACCTGCTGCCGGAGGCCGATGTGATCATCGGGGCAGTCCTCAAACCCGGAGCCAAAGCTCCGAACCTGGTTACCCGCAACATGTTATCTGAAATGAAAAGGGGAGCGGTATTGGTGGATGTAGCGATTGACCAGGGTGGCTGCTTTGAGACTTCCCGGCCCACAACTCATGATGATCCCGTTTATATCATTGAGGATATCGTCCATTATTGCGTGGCCAATATGCCGGGAGCCGTCCCCCACACGTCTACAGTCGGGCTGACAAATGTGACCCTGCCTTATGTCTTGCAACTGGCAAATAAAGGATGGAAAAAAGCCTTGGCGGAAAACCGGGAGCTGTATAAAGGCCTGAATATTGCTTACGGGAAAATCGTCTACAAAGACGTAGCAGATGCCTTTGGAATGGACTTTGTGCCGGCCGATCAGGTGCCGGATCATTAAATTCATAGCATAAAAAAAAGCCCCGATCGTTGATCAGAGCTTGTTTTTACTGGATCGAATCTGTATGTGCTTAAAAAGATTCTTCTGACGCGTCAGTCAAGACGCCGAACTTCCGTAGCGCTTAAACCCTTGGGGGTTTCTTCCACTGAGAATTCGACTTCTTCTCCGTCTCTCAGTCCTTCCTGGAAACCGAGATTTTCGATGTTATTTCGGTGAACAAAGATATCTTTTCCACCATCTTCAGGTTCGATAAACCCAAAACCTTTTTCAGCATCAAACCATTTAACTTTACCGTATTGCATAGAACTGTACTGTACTGTTTGTTGAATTCACTTTATAACGTGTTCGGAAAAAAAGGTAGGCTTTCGCTTCTCTCTTTTTGGATCACTTTTGTAAGTGAAAATTTTAATTGAAAACCAATATAAATAGAAAAAATGAGAAAACCGTATTCTCCCCTAAAATGTTGGTTTTATTCTTATCGCGGAACAAGGGCAGGCAGAATCTAAACCAAAAACGAGTGTTTATCCCGCTATTGAGATATTTATTTGCCGAATGCCAGGACTTTTATAGGGTCTGTATTGGCTGCAACCCGGGCGGGCAGCCAGGAGGCCACCGCACAAAGCAGAAGGGTGGCCCCGGTAACAATCAGAAAATCCAGGGCGTGAGGCTCAATCGGTGCATAACTCATGTAGTAGTTTTCTTCCATCAAAGGGATGAGTTGGTAGGTGGATTGCAGCCAGTTAAACAATACGGAAATACCGATTCCGATACACAGGCCGATCCCCGCTACAAATACCCCTTCCAGTAAAAAAATCCACCGGATCGACCGGGAATGGGCTCCCATCGTTTTAAGAATTCCGATATCACGGGTCCGTTCCAGGACCATCATCAGGACAGCTCCAATCAGATTGAAAGCCGCAATAATCACCATGACACTGATGACGAACGGAATCGTTTGTTCCTGAAGGTCTACCCATGCAAAGATGTTTCGATAGCGTTGATAGATGGATTCGGTGATATAGGGGAATTCCAGAGTCTTGTCGATCGAAGAATAGATCTCTTCGATTCGGCCGGTGTCACTGACTTTTACATCCAGGCCGGTGGATTGCAACATTCCCAGCCGGTAGAGGTTTCGTGTATGTTGAATATCCACAAGTGCGAAGCCATCGTCAAAACGCTCCACCCCGGTCTGGTAGATCCCGCTTAAATGAAATTGCTGCAGTTCAGGAGGATTAAACGGGGTAGGGATGCCTTCAACACGATAAACGGTAACCACTTGACCGATTCCCGCTCCGATATCACGGGCCAGGGCAGATCCGAGAATAATTCCCGGCAGGCCTCTTTCGTCCGGCCCCAGATCATATCGGCCCTCTGTGATGTACGTTCGAAGATCGGTTACATCTCCTTCGGGAGAAACTCCTTTGAGGATCATTCCGCTGACTCCTTCGGCCGATTGTATCATGACCTGCCCGGTAACTGTCGGCTGTGCAGTTTCCACACCTTCCATTTGCTCTACAAAAGTTCGGAGGGTGTCTGAACGAAAAAGAGGATCTTCCGAAAATGTACTAACCGTTATATGAGGGGCAAAGCCGAGGACTTTATCGTTGATTTCGGATTTGAAGCCATGAACGATCGACAAGGCGATTAAAAGTCCTGCAGCTCCGATAGCCACCCCGAGAATGGCCATGCCCTTGATAAACGAAAGGAAACGTGATTCCCTTCGTTTTCCCCGAAAATAACGCCCGGCCAGGTACCCTTCGAACTTCATCATTCGGTAGTCATTAATGCCTGTTTCAATTCCCCGGATTCAAAGTGTTCCGGCTCAAAATAGCTTGCAATCTGCCTCAAACCTGACATTCCCTCGGCACAATCCCCTGAGCCCGACAGGTTCCTGGCTTTATTGCAAGCGGATGTTATTAAACATAACGAATCTTTGAGCCTCCTTCTCCCAATATTTATTTTGAGCCGGCCCGGCTGATGCCGGATTGCCTTGACCGCAGACGTCCAGCCCTGTATAATTGGCGTTCCCTTAAGGTGAAAAGGAGTTTGAGTTTTTATTCCGGTCTCATTTGAGGAAAAAAAATCACATCGCGAATGGAGTCTGAGTCGGTCATGATCATGGCAAGCCGGTCGATCCCGATTCCGAGTCCGGCAGTCGGAGGCATTCCATATTCAAGCGATCTCAGGAAATCTTCGTCAAGGGCCATCGCCTCTTCATCCCCTTCTTTTTGGAGTTTTAATTGTTCCTCAAATCGTTTTCGCTGGTCAATCGGGTCATTCAGTTCCGAGAATGCATTGGCAATTTCTTTACCGTTGCAGACCGCTTCAAATCGCTCCACGAGGCCTTCTTTCTCACGGTGTTTTTTGGCCAGCGGACTCATTTCAATCGGGTAGTCGATGATGAATGTCGGTTGAATCAACTTAGGCTCAACAAATTCACCGAATATTTCATCAATCAGTTTTCCCTTGCCCATACTTTTGTCTGTCTCCAGCTTCAGCTCACCGGCAATGGCTCTGATTTCATCTTCCGATTTTTGATAGAGGTCGTATCCTGTTTCCTTTTCGATCGCTTCGAACATCGGGATTCTGTCCCAGGGTGTTTTGAAATCAATCGTCTGTTCTCCCACCTGAACCTGGGTTGAACCGTGAAGTTCAATCGCTACTTTTTCAATTAAATTTTCTGTTGTCTCCATCATCCAGTAATAATCCTTGTAGGCAACGTATAATTCTACCTGTGTAAATTCAGGGTTGTGAAAACGTGACAGACCTTCATTTCTGAAATCTTTTGAAAATTCGTACACTCCTTCAAATCCCCCTACGATGAGACGCTTCAAATAGAGCTCATTTGCAATTCGCAGATAAAGCTGCATGTCCAGGGCATTGTGATGCGTTACAAAAGGCTTTGCAGAGGCGCCTCCGTATACCGGTTGAAGAACGGGAGTTTCAACCTCCAAATATTCGAAGCTGTTCAGGGTATCCCGTATGACCTGGATCATGCGGGTCCGGCGGCGAAATACGTCCCGTACTTCCGGATTGACAATCAGGTCGACGTATCGCTGACGATATCGCTGTTCCTTATCGGAGAACGCATCATAGGTAACCGTCTCCCCCTCTTCGTCCTCCGCCTCCTTGGGAATGGGGATCGGTCGCAGTGATTTTGCAAGCAATTCGAATTCTTCAGCATGGACGGTTGTCTCACCGGTACGGGTTTTAAAAACAAATCCTTTGATCCCGACAATGTCCCCGATATCCACCATTTTCTTGAAGATGTCGTTATACATCTCCACCCCGACATCATCCCTTCGGATATAGATCTGGATTTGTCCCTTGGAGTCCTGTAAATTAAAAAAAGAGGCCTTCCCCATGATGCGGCGGGCCATGACCCTGCCGGCCACTGAAATCCGTTTTGCTTTTTCCGTATTCCCGTCTGCTACAATGAATTCATTTTCATTTTCAAGAATGTCGAGGGAACGGTGACTGACGTCAAATTTGTAGGGGTAAGGATTCACATCCGCATTCAGCAGATTATCAAGTTTTTCCTTTCGAATTGCCTGTTGTTCGCTTAGTGAAGGCTCTTGGTGACTCATTGAATGTGTTAAATGGTTTACGATTCCGGTAAAGCGAGTAAAAATAGTGAAAATAGACGGGAAATGAACGTTATAAGAATGAAGAAATAAAATTGAAGGACTCGGAATTATAAAGGCAGGCTTTGAGTGCACGGTGCACGTGAAGCAAAGGCAGGCCCTGCAAGGGTCTGGATATCGATATTGTTGACAGGCCCGGGCCTTTCATAATCATTCTGAGAGGGCTTTGTAAAATCACTGCGTGTTCAAAAAATGAGCGTTGTTTTGCCCAATCTCAGCATTTTCGCGAATTCGAAATCCTCATTTATGCCTATATAAACTGCGGTTCCGAATTCGCTCAGGCTTTGATATTGAACAAAACCCCTGGTTTTTCAAAGCCCTCTCAATGATGAAAAAAAGAGATACAATGTTTAAAATGACGATTCCTTTTTTGTTCTTCCTGATAACAATCGGAGG
>JBBDNC010000190.1:0-11369 GCA_040877875.1 Balneolaceae bacterium
ATATCATCCATCTTATTTTTCATAATACCGAATTCGGTCTCCGTAGGATAATATTCTTCCAACAAACAGATCTTTTCGAACAATTCAGATCCCCGTTTATCATAAAAATACTTGCTCGGAATGGTTTTCCTTGGCTTTTCCAAACCTTTGAGCACATCCTTTAGCATCTCTTCCCTTTTTACCTCTTCTGCCACAACCTTTTCCATATTTTGAATCCTGAAATTTAAAACTTAGCACAAGATGAATGTACCGATTTCCTTTCCATCGGCAATCAAATGAAATATCGTTCGGCCCACGCGGCTGTCACAGCCCCCACGTACAGGGCATCCTGTTCATGGGTAAGCAAATGATCAGCCTGATCCAGGGAGATAAAACTTTTTGGATGTTTGGCCAGCTTGTAGATGTGGGCCGCGTTATCAATACCGACAATTTGATCCGCCGGTGAGTGAAAAATCAGGAGAGCTTTATCGAGATCACGAATCGTCTCATCCATTACCTGAGCCTTCAAGTCATCCAGAAACTCTTTTCTAACCTTAAACGGACGTCCGGCCAGGGTTACCGTTGCCTCCCCTTTTTCCTGGATTTCATCCAGCTTGTGATCCATATGATGCTGGACGTGATCCGGGTTACAGGGTGCACCGACTGTCGTTACAGCTTTGACTGAAGGGATACGGCCTGCCGCTTGAAGGACTGCCGCACCTCCAAGAGAATGTCCCATTAAGATTCCGGGAGGAATCTCATTTTGTTCCATAAAATTAGCCGCCGCAACCAAATCTTTTACATCCGTCGAAAAAGTGCTGTCGGCAAAATCTCCCTCACTCTGTCCCAGGCCCGTAAAGTCAAAACGGAAAACCGTAATCCCCTTTTCGGTTAGAGCCCGGCTGATCTGACCGACAGCTTTTAGATTTTTACTGCAGGTAAAACAATGGGCGAATAAAAGGGAAATATTGGCATTTTCCGAATCCGGCTCATCCAGCCTTGCCGAAAGTTTATCCCCCCGGCTATTTTCAAACTCGATTTTTTTACTCTTCATGAATCAACCAATGAAAACTTCTAAAAAAAAGACAATGAATGTATGGACTTATATAGAGTTCCAATCTCTGGTTTTCGAACCCTGAATCCAAATCCCGATCGTTCGTAACGCCTGCACCTCCGTTTTCCGCAAGATTTGGAAAGTATGATAGAGGCCAAAAATATATGAAAACCCTGTCAAAAGGCTTTCATCCTATGACAGGGTTTTCCGCAAATAATGATTATGCAGAACCCGAATTAATCCCCAGCTTATAATCCCGGTTTGCAATGAATATCAATGCAAGTGCATAGATCCAGTGACGAACAAGAGTAATAACAGCCATCATCGGTGATTCATTCAGCCCTGCAACTCCTGCTCCCATCATCGGCAGCATGAAAAACCAGACTAAGGCAATGGTTTCAGCCGTCATAAAAAACAGGGCTCTGAACCAGTAAGGCCCCCATAAATGAGGCGCCACAGCTACATATAGAATGGCGATCAGAATTCCGTTTGCATAATGACCCAATACACCATAAGCCAGTCCAAGGCCCGTTCTTTCTCCTAACAGCGCAGGAATATCCCACCATTGGCCCGGGGCAATCAGGCCAAAAAGGTCAAAAAGAATGGTTCCTGCAATTCCAGCGAGTATGGCATTTTTCCAGTTGAAAGATTGCATAACAGGTTTATGTTTTGATTGCGGTTAGTTTAACATCTCTGTAAATGCAGATGCATTGTCAGCGGAAAAGCTTACCTCGAATTTTTTAAAAGAATGGAAGACAAGAACTTCACAGAAACTCCGTCCATACCTTTCTAGTGAAACAGAGTTAGCCGTAAGAAATCCCCCTTTATTTCTTTTTGTCATCTGAAGCGGCATCCCTACCTTATCGGAAAATTTCGAATATGATTCTATGTTGATACTCAGAGGCAAAAATATTCACTTCTCTTATCCGGGTGAATCTATCTTCAACGGGTTTGATTTTGAATTAAAGGAAGGGGAAAAAGTGGTCGTGAAGGGAGAATCCGGCAGCGGAAAATCAACGCTTTTTCGACTGATACTGGGATTTCAAATGCCGGAAAAAGGTGAGATCCTTTTCAAAGGAGAGCCTCTCCGGGGCCATACACTAAAAAAATTTCGTACCCAATCAGCCTGGCTGCCCCAAGACCTGAACCTTGGCGACGGAGAAGTAATGGAAGTCGTAAAATATCCATTTCGGTTCAAGAATAGCGGCAACAACATGCCCGGGGATCATAAAATCTCACAGCTTTTCTTTGACCTGGGACTTGAATCAGAAACACTGCAAAAAACTTTTTCGGATCTTTCCACCGGTCAGCGGCAACGTGTAGGCCTCGCCCTGTGTATTCTGCTTAATAAACCGGTGATGCTTCTGGATGAACCCACGTCTGCCCTTGATGAAGCGTCCAAGGAGAAAGCCTTCAGTCGCCTATTCTCTGACAGTAACAGAACCCTCCTCTCCACCTCCCATGATCCCTGGTGGATAGAACATTGCAACCGTATCATCGATCTCGATCAACAAACCTGAGCTATGGATATCATTCAACTGAGCTGGTTTCAGCTCGCCATCGGTTTCATCATACTTCTGATCCCGGCAGGCATTTTCTGGTGGTATAAAACCGGCCTTAACCGGCAGATGATCATCGCAACCATTCGAATGACTCTCCAGCTCCTGTTTGTGGGATATTACCTGGAGTATCTTTTTGAATACGATAGCGTATGGGTCAACCTTGCGTGGATAATGGTAATGGTCGTAGTTGCTGATTTTGCCACCATCGACCGAAGCGATTTGAAATCCAAACGGTCCCTGGTCATTCCGATCTTCGGAGCCACTTTTTTCGGGATCATTCTGATCAATTTATTTTTCCTGGAGCTGGTGATTCAGCTTCCGAAATTTTTGGAAGCACAGTATGCCATTCCCATCACAGGGATGGTCCTCGGGAACTGTTTGAGAAGCAATGTGATCGGGATCAATGATTTCTACTATAATCTTAAAAACAATAAAGAACGATACCAGTTCTACCTGGCATCGGGGGCTACCCGTTCCGAAGCTCTTTACCCTTTCTTCCAGAGTGCACTTAAAAAATCCGCCAACCCGACTCTCGCCGGCATGGCTACAATAGGATTGGTCTCCCTTCCAGGAATGATGACCGGCCAGATTCTGAGTGGAAGCTCCCCCATGACCGCAATTCAATACCAGATCATGATAATGCTGGCCATCTTTTCAGGGACGATCCTCTCCGTCTACCTGGCTATCAAGTTTTGTAACCGGACGGTCTTTTTTGCGAATGACATGCTGGATCATTCTATTTTTAAAGATTAAAATCTCGGCCGTATAGGTACCTACGATCGCTTCTCCCGTAATTTGCTGCCAAAGGCTTTCGGTAGACCTGTCAAACATAACCAGATCAGAATGGCGCAGGAATCCGGACACTCCGAACTCCAGCACCTCCCCCTCAATCCGCCGATCAAAAACCAGCGCCGAATAGCAGAGGGGACAAAATGTGACGGATACGGGCAGATCATCGAACCGGGTATTCACAATCTCATGCCACATCAGTATTTGAAGCGGATAGGCTCTTCCGATTCCATTCAGGTTTACAGCAATCACCGGTTCACGGTCTGCCATCCACTCCCGGGCCTTTTCCTGCGAAATGTAGACCGGCCGATCAATAGAGGGGATACCGTCCTTGCCCGGTCCGCCTGAATGCAACTCATCCAGATCAATACTGCGGTTGCCAAGATCGGTGTCCCAACCATCAAACTTATTCATCTGAGCTTCGGCTGAAAGAGATTGGAAAACGAGAAGTAAAAACAGACCTGCTAAAAAACAAAAATGAGGCTTGACTGAAAACATTGCTCTGATTATCTATAGGTTTCAATGATCATGAGTCTGCACTTACCTACTGCTGTATGCTTAACTGGTTTAAAAGACGCAAAAAGGAAACAAATTCTTACAGATCCAACGAAGAATGGGTGAAATCTCTTTCCGAACCACCGGATGAGGCAGCGGTCTCGGATTTACGGCGATTACTTATTCGGGGGTTAAAACCGGCTTTATACAAATACGTAGACCGCGAACTGGATCAATTCGTCGAAGATGTCGCACAGGATGCATTGCTTAAAATCCTCGATAAAATCGACACCTTTCGAGGCGAGAGCATGTTCATCTCATGGGCCATAAAGATTGCAGTACGGGAAGGTCTCTCGGAGCTGCGAAGAAAAAAGTGGAAGGATATCTCAATCAATGATCTGGCTTCTTCGGATCCGGAAGAAGAAGTAGCGGAAATTAATACTGAACTCTTTGCATCCGGCGACGTAAAACCCGACCGGGCTGCTCACGAAAATATGTTACTTTCGAAAGTGGTCCATATCATTGACAATGAACTCTCTGAGAAACAGAAGACAGCCATAACCGCATTGATGCTGCACGGGATGTCCGTTACCGTTGTGGCTGAACAAATGGGAATAAAGAGAAACGCCTTGTATAAACTGGTTCACGATGCCCGGCTGAATCTCAAGAAAAAACTGAAGGAGGAGGGGATTGATCCAGATGAAATTCTAAACCATTTGTAAGAATCCATCTATTCAAACCATCCATTTATTGAAAAAGATCATTCAAAATGAAACTTACTAAGAAAATACTCAAAAGCATGTTACGGGCGATCAAGATGACCCGCCCGGACGAAATCGGCTGTGACGATTGCTTTGATGAGCTTCATACATTTGCGGAAATGGAACTGGCCGGCAAATCTCCCGAAGAGGCACTGCCCCTGGTCAAAGATCATCTCGACCGGTGCGGAGAGTGCCGTGAAGAATATCAGGCCCTGCTTGACGCGATGAAAGAGTTAAAAGTGCCTCAATAAGAAAGCTGTTCATCCAATAAACTTAAAGGCTGATTTACAATTTGCACCCTCCTTTCCAGGTAAGACTGAAGCTGCATACCCGGAACTATCCCGCATCCAACATTTGAAGTAGGATCACATTTTCCATGTAAATTTATTTTTGATAGATCGAACGGGATAAATCCGTTTTCCAATCCAACCGAAGCTACAGAAGTATCGTATGACGACTCCATTTATAAAAATAATTGACAGTAACGAGGCCAAAGGAAGATTAAAACAGGTCTATGAAGACCTGATCAATAAAAGGGGCAAGCTCGCTGATATCCATAAAATACACAGTCTGAATCCGGAATCACTGGTTCGGCATATGGACCTGTATATGACCCTCATGTTTGGAGAATCCCCTCTCGGCAGGGCCCAACGGGAGATGATCGCTGTGGTTGTTTCAACCGTCAATCATTGTGAATACTGTATACAGCACCACACTGAAGCCTTGTTAAACTACTAGAAAGATGAGGAGAGAATCGAAAAAATTCGAAGAGACTTCCGAAGTGTGGGTCTTGGGAAAGAAGACCTGATGTTTTGTGAATTGGCGGAACGGCTAACCCTGCATCCTCCCAAAGTCGATTTTAAAAATACAATCGAACCGATAAAACAAGCCGGCATTTCAGATCGAGAAATCCTGGATGCCGTACTTGTAATTTCTTATTTCAATTTTGTGAACCGCCTGGTGTTGGGACTAGGCGTGGAACCCTCACCTGACGAAATCCGCGGTTATAACTATTAATTCAAATCGGGCAGCCGGGCTGAGCCTTCCGGACATGGAAACTGTAAAACGAAGCCCCGGCTTTACAGGAGCTCAGCGATCTGTGTTTTCAACTCTTCTTCACTCAGGTCACTATTTAATCGTTTGATGACTTCATGGGTGTGCGCATCAACGATGACCATATATCCTGTCTGACCCTTATGCTGTTCGAACAATTCTGTGAGCCCCAGCCTTTTGGCCAGCAAACTCGTTTGATAGATGGTAAAATCATCTGTCATATTGAATTTTAAAAAGAGGATGTCTTCTCCCTGAAATTCAGGCATAACCTCTTCCAGCTTGGGATTCATTACTTTACACTTCGGACACCATTCGGCATCCATTTTGACTCCAATTAATGCAGGCGATTCTGCACCTGAAGTAGTTTGTGCAGCTGAATCCCGGGGGATAACCGCGATAAGGATCAGCGTCAATATGAACGAGAGTACGAATCCACTTCTTATCATTGATATCATTTGCTTTCTTTTGGTTTTGGGTTTGGAATCTGAAATATTTTGTATGGATGCTTCAATGGAAAAAAATCTTGCAGAACGATCATTTTCAGGGTCTAATTACCTTTCAAAAATTTCAAGACCGGGGAAAAAATCTACCCATGCAAACCAGTAACCGGTATAGGATTGTGTCGGGTTTAAACGGGATCCTTTCCTGGGGCCCTCAACCGCATATCCAAATACATCCCATCGATTCCCCTCCTGATCTTTCATCACAACAGGCAGGGCATCCTGAACAGCCTCAAACTGAAGAAGTGTCCCGTCACGGAATTCACGTAAATAGGACATTGCAAAATTCTTGTCACGGCTTCCAACAACAACGAATTCCTGATTTGAAATTCGGTCTTCAATCACCTGGATGCCGGGAGCAAACCGGTCTATGACGTAAGTTCGAACATCGGCATTTTCATCGATATTCCTATTCGCAATGATCCCGTGCACTCTTTTTTTGCGAGGCAGGCGGTCATCCTTGTGACGAACCGGAAAATTCGTAGCCGAATCTTCTTCCAGATATCCTTCTCCATAGGCATAACTTTTGTAATTATACTGACGCCCTGTGTTTCGGGTCGTAAGGACTTTGGAGTCGGGATACATCGACTTCCATGTTTCCCAGGTAGTTTGCAAAACGGGAAGAGCTTCCATTTGGGTGCCGGCCATCGGCCCGTTCACACCGCGGATCTGCATTTGGGAATACCTGCTTTGGGTCTGACGGTCGTACGGCACCAAATTTCCACGAAACAATAAGCCTGACACACCGAATTCTACATTCTGTCGATCCCAGGCTACTCCGGTACCGGTAAGCGGGCAGTATGTCATGGCAACTGATAGGTCTTCAATTTGATCATTTACAATTTCATGCCAGTCCAGTACCTGGTGCGGGTAGGCTTTATGACTTTCACCGACGTTGACAGCAGAAATCAACCGCTGTTCCTCTACATAATCTATTTCACCGGCCGGGGCAAAATCAGGCTGGTCGATAGATGGAATGCCGTCTTTCCCCGGTCCGCCGTCAATCACTTCCTCTTGTGGAATAATCCAGTTATCCGAAATGTCCGGTACCCGGTTATTCTGACCATTGCCGGGTCCTCCTTCACCTACGATCTCGCACGAAACGGCAAAGAATAGCAACGTATATAAAACGTGTGTATAAATTTTGACTGCTCGCATGGTTTCATCATCCTTAAAGAGTTCATCATCCCCCAGAAGCCCGGGGCGGCCAGGGTTTCTTCCCCTGCCTTCGGCGTACGAGACCCTTTAGCTTCCAGACGAGACGAAACCAGATATTCTTACCCGGCAAGTTGTTCAAATCTGGCATTTACCAAATTATTCGGTAGCGTGTACTTCATTCTTATTGAATTCTATAGCATGTTCGAGTATCCGGCCTTTTTCAGAAACTGAAAGAACAAACGGACAGGGATGATGTGGATGCTGCAGAATCTATACCGGACAGTCGAACGCCATTTATATCCGGAGTAGGAGGCACCCCGTCAGAGATGACGAGCTAAAATTGGAACCAGTACGGTCATTGACAACTTTGAATAGGCCGAAGATCAGAACGGTTTATCTTACGAGAATCCGATTTCTAATCGGAGATAATTCCGGCATGAATTCAATAGATATTCAAATCCAGGTAAGCATTTTTAAACTTTCCGTCGGGATCGTAGTGCCGGGCCAGTTGTAAAAAATCCTTCACCTTCGCATGTCGTGAATGCAGCACGTCCGGGGTCAATGTAAATAACTTGCCCCAGTGTGGGACGACCTGATAGGGGTCAAGTTCAGCTTCAATTGCAGGCAACAGCTTTCTGACCTCTTCCCAATTTTGTTTCCAGGTAAAATGGATGGCAACACAATCCTGCTGATAACAGGGACTCAACCAGAGTTCATCTGCAGCAATGGTCCGGATTTCCGAAATGAGTAATTGCGGATAGATCCGGTCTCTCATTTTTTCCAATGCAAGAATTGCATCCACTGCGTTAGTTCGCGGAATAAAATATTCAGATTGCAGCTCTTCGCCGCTGCTGGGAGTGAATCCCATCTTAAAGTGAGGCAGGCGTTCGAACCAGGGGCCTTCTTTACCCAATTGTTCCGTACAGGGTTCTGCAGAAAGCTCAGTGATGGGATGCAGGTTTTTTGTAGCTGCTACAGCCCCATAAAATTCCGGGCCCGGATCGGAAGCCTTTTCATCCGTCCGTCTTTTGATCCATACCTGGCTGATCAATTGATCCTGCCAGTCTGTAAAAAGACTCACGCTATATCCGCTTGACATGATCGCATCAAAATGATTCTTCATCGATCGAAGGGGAAGATCTTGATACACATCTTGTCGCATAGTGTATGCCTTCTGAACATCAAGGGTTATTCTTGCTACAATTCCAAGTGCACCCAGATTGACAACCGCCCCGTAAAATTCAGGATCTTCCCGGGTTAAATAGACTTTTTCACCCCCATCTGTAATCAACTCAAGTTCGGCTACTGCACCAGCCAGATTTCTGTTCTTGACACCCGAGCCATGAGTAGCTGTGGCACAAGCCCCTGCTATAGATATGTGGGGTAATGAAGCCAGGTTATGCAGGGCATATCCACGTCTGTTTAATAGCGGGGCAAGCTCGCCATAACGCATACCGGCTTCAACCGTTACGGTTTTGGCCTTTTCATCCAGGGCTACCAGCTTATTTAGATGCCGGGTTGAAATCTGATTCAGAGGGCTGTCGGCAATATTATTGAAACAGTGTCTGGACCCAAGAGCTTTTTGTCTCCCCGAGGTTTTTACGAGAGACTGAAGCTCCTCTACGGTTTCGGGTACGTGTAGATTCTCTGCCTGATAAGTATAGTTGCCCGCCCAGTTCCGGCGGACATCCTGTGGCAGCGTGCCGGGGATGTAGGGCGCCAAAAAGCTTCCGGCTGCCAGGGATGAAGAAATTTTTAAAAAATTTTTTCTTTTCATCAAAACCGTATTTCAATATTATGAGTTTATGATTCACGACGGGCCAGCATGGGAGCTCCCCGTTTGCATAACTGGATCGGGAATCCCCACGGGTCCCGCATCATGATAATATGGGAGCCGTCATCCAGGTGATCTTCACTCACCAGGCTCGCTCCGGCTTTTTCCAGCCTTTTCTTCTCTACATCAGGTTGCTCGGATACAAAAGCAAGATGCATGATCAAGGGATTCATCTTCCTGTAATCCGGAACCTCATCGGAGGGGTTATTATAAATTTCAATCATCACTCTGCCACTGTCATCTGCCAGAAATGTCATATAGGGTTCATTTTCAGATTGCCGGACGATTTCCATCTTTAAATGATTCACATACCAGTCGGCGATCACCCGTGGGGATTCAACGTTGAATGCAAAATGTTCTATTTTCATAGACTTGTTTTTTATTTGAAGTCCTTTCCAGGTCTGTGGATAGTTATTGAGATTGACCTTTTTAAAGGAGGCTTTGTAAAACGGGTCTTTTGCCCAATGTCGGCGTTATCGGTCGATTGAAATCCTCGAATATTGAAATATACTGCGGTTTCAATCTCCCTCTGGCCTTGACCTTGAACAAAATCCCAAGTTTTGCAAAGCCTCCTTAAAGAGTTATTACCCGCGCCGAATACGAATGTTTATATATTTAATATTTTATTTAAAATCAAAAGTTATACATATTAGATGCCTTGAAACGAATGAAGACGTCATATTGAACAGGCCGGCTTCTTTTGGATGAAGCCTTTTGCCGTACATTCGCTCCCAGAGGCAACAAATATCGTCTCCAATATATTGAAGATGAAAGCAACCGGATCATGACACAAATTCCCAAAAGTATCAAATATATTAAAAGCCTGTGGGAATAATTCCCTCTGTCTTCTCAGTAAAAACTTTTGCCTCAACTCAAACCTGAAATAGATACAAATGAATTCAAAAAAAATCCTTGTACCCCTGTACCTTTTTCTCCCCCTGTTATTTACTTATGCATGTGGTTCAAATGGGGATCATTCTCCCGAAACAGACGGAGAGGGCACTGTTATTCAATCCATCCACCATGATTTTCGCGTTGTTACCGTAGCTGAAGATTTTCAGCACCCCTGGTCTATGGCATTCCTGCCTAATGGAGATATACTGGTCACAGAAAGGGGGCGGTCGGGAGAGGATGCCCGGACCGGACAATTGAGAATTGTCCGAAACGGTGAACTGCTTCCGGATCCCGTACCCGGTTTGCCTGAAATTCATGCCGGTGGACAAGGCGGTCTGTTAGACGTAGTTCTGCATCCCGATTTCGAAAGTAACCGGCTGATCTATCTCAGCTATTCCAAACCCAATGATGACGGATCTGAAAACACCACTGCTGTCATACGGGGGCGTTTTGAAAATAATGAACTCGGAAATGTCGAAGAAATCTTTGAAGCACAAGCATGGTCCGAAGGACAGGGCCACTACGGCTCCCGTCTTGCCTTTGACGATGAGGGCTATCTTTTTATTACCGTCGGCGACCGTCAGGTAAATCCCGGCGGCGGTATTGAAGAACAGCGGGAACATCCTGCACAGGACCTGACGACCCATCATGGGAAAATTATACGACTTCATGATGATGGAAGCGTCCCTTCTGACAATCCCTTTGCGGAACAAGAGGATGCACTACCTGAAATCTGGAGTTACGGGCACCGAAACCCACAAGGGTTGGCGGTCCATCCTGAGACCCATGATGTTTGGGCTAATGAACATGGCCCGCAGGGAGGCGACGAACTGAATTATATCCGGCCCGGCATAAACTACGGATGGCCGGTAATCGGGTATGGAGTTAACTATGGACCCGGCGAGCCTCTGCATGAGGTGGTACGGGCCGATGGGATGGAACTTCCCATTCTCCACTGGAGACCCTCTATTGCTCCGGGGGGATTGATGATTTATTCAGGGGATAAATTCCCGAAGTGGCAGGGAAATATTTTCTCAGGTGGGATGTCCGGCGAACACAGGGTTCTCTCAAGAGTAACGGTTGACGGAACCCAACTGGTCAGCCAAGAATTATTGCTTCCGGGAGAATATCGAATTCGGGATCTTCGAACGGGTCCTGACGGATATATCTATCTGGCAACAGACCACCGCGGAGGCGATCTGACACCGATTGTACGTCTGGAACCTGTCCAATAGCTGACATCCATTAATCCACGCTTTCCACTCTTTCCAGGAATCGGTCGGGCCTCAG
>JBBDNC010000191.1:0-5299 GCA_040877875.1 Balneolaceae bacterium
AATCCCTGGTTCTGCAAAGCCCTCTTTTTAATCATTTCCATTCCCCCCTTTCGGCAGTGTCAACTTCCGGTAAAAAAATATAATCCGTAAAACTGCTGTATGGTAAACGGACCGATGGAGTTATACGGTACACTATTTTTTAACAGGCGATTTTTTGAAAAAAGTCTCCACAAATCAGGAACAGTACTTCAAAACTGACTGTTATAAACATGATTGAATGCGGCCCAAAAACCGCAACAGACTGATGATGGTTGAAACCACCCATTCATAATATGCGGCAGCTTAACCGACAGAAAGCCCTTGATTTATTACCTCTCGTAGTGGATGACGAAGCACATGAGGACGATAAACGTGCGTTTTTCAAGTACCTGGAACTGGACGATGAATTGCGGCGTAAATATCGCAGCATGAAACGTGTAAAGGAGTTTATCCGGGATCGCACCCCCCGCGTAAAATCTCCTGACGGGTTAAAAGCCAGGATTGCCACCCTGATTGAAAAAGAACAGGAAAAATCATCTTACCGCCGTTCAGCCGAAGAAGAGAAACCCAAAATATCAGGATTTCTTCATGGAAAAATTCCTCCGGCAAAAAATGATACATCCGGTAAGGCTCTTGATCCCTATACCTACCCCAGGATTGCCATATCCGCAGTGGCTGTTCTCTTGCTGACTCTCTCTGTAATCTTAGCACTTAACGAGATAAGTCCTGTGTTTAAAACCGAATTCAGTCTTGAGGAATATGTCTTTTCCCATTTCACGCAATACAATAATCCCTCTATTGCCTCCCTCCAGCCGGCTTCGCTGGTCGAAGCCCGGGATTACATGATTTCCCATTTCAATCAATCCCCCCGGATGCCTCAAATAAAGGGAGCTCAAATTTCCGGGGTCTTTAACATTGATTTCGTTCCGGACTTTAAAACTCCGATGCTTGAGTATGCCCACGAAGCAAGTAATCAGCCCATCTATATTTTTGCATTCCACCTGGACAGCCTTGAGGTCTTTAACCGGATTGTCCGGAATCCGGAAGCGGTCAACATTTGTAAATCCAATAATGATTTTCATGTCCGTGAAATTCATGGAAAGCATGTTGTTTCCTGGAAATGGGGCGACTACTGGTATACGGCCATCTCCAACCAAAATGGCCACGATCTGGCAAAACTTGTAAAACCCCTCGCCAAAAATGAGAGTTCCCGGGAGTCTTTCGGGCTTAGATGATTATTATAAGGGAATGTCAGGTTTGAGCAGACTGTCCACTCTTTTGAGGCGAATAGGGCCAATTCAACAATTAATAGCGTACAACAGGGCCCAATCCTGCTTTTCCGCAGTAGATCAGAATAAGTTGACAGATTGGAGAAATTGACTATTTTTCTCTCCGTCGCAACACCGCCATCTGCGATCAGCCACCCATCCTCTAATCACAAGGAACGTATTTGACCATGGGATTTATAAAGAATAAAGTTTACATCGCCGTAGAACGGGAATTTCTTCCCTGTTTGGTTGTACTCTCCGTGTCCGGGCTCTTCCTTTCTGCCTGTACGTCATTGCAAACCGAGGAGGAATGGCAGATCGGTCCGTTTGTGAAGTACAATGAAAACCCGATTCTCACACCACAGGGGGACTCCTGGGAATCGAAGGATCTTTTTAATCCGGCCGCTTGGTCGGACGGAGAAACTATTTATATGCTGTACCGGGCTGAAGATTCAACGGGAATCGGCGACTGGAACGGTACTTCGCGTATCGGACTCGCTTCAAGCAGCGACGGCATTCATTTTGACCGGGAATCCCGGCCGGTGCTTGAGCCGACAGAAGAGTGGGAATTACCGGGCGGTACGGAGGATCCGAGGATTGTCAAAATTGAGGGAAAGTACTATTTGACTTATACGGCTTATGACGGAGAAACCGCGCGGCTGGCACTTGCCAGCTCCGATGATTTATATAACTGGGAAAAACACGGATTGGTCTTTCCCGAACGCGGGTGGAGCAAAGCCGGGGCCATTGTTCCTCAAAAAATCAATGACCGGTACTGGATGTATTTCGGAGATACCCATATCTGGGTTGCCTGGTCGGAAGATCTCATCCATTGGACTCCTGTCGAGGAGCCGGTGATGAGTCCAAGAGAAAATCACTTCGACAGTGGCCTGATCGAACCGGGCCCCACACCGCTTGTTACCGATCATGGAATTTTAGTGCTCTACAATTCGGCAGACAAAGACCTGGTTTACCGGGCGGGACAAGCCTTGTTTGATCCGGAAGATCCTTCACGGCTCATCCGGCGGTCAGAGAGCTATTTCCTGGAACCGGACCTGGAGCTTGAAGTGGACGGACAAATTCCCAATGTCGTATTCATTGAAGGGTTGGCCCAACTGGGTGAAAAAACCTTCCTCTACTATGGAATGGGAGATTCGGGTATTGGCGTGGCCATCCATAATCGCAGATCCAATTAAAAACCCGCTTTCCGGGGGCGTCACTATACGGAAAACGATCTCGCTCCATTCATTTTTTATAAACCACTGTCACGCCATCCCGGACCGGAAGCATCAGATTATCAACCCTGTCATCTGCCTGAATCATCTTGTTAAATTCATCAATCGCCTCGCCCTTGGGCGTATCCGGATCCAGCACGCCCCCGCTCCAGAGGGTATTGTCAATAACCATGACCCCTCCTTTTTTAAGCAGGGGGAGAGATTTTTTATAATATTCCGGGTAATACAATTTCTCCGCATCGATAAATACCATGTCAAAAAACCCGTCCAGTGAGACGAGGGTTTCCCTCGCATCTCCCATAATTTGCCGGATTTTTTTATTGTAGGGCTCCTTTTTAAAAAAGGGTTCGGAAACATCCCGGTAACGTTCATTGAGTTCAAGGGTAAGAACCTCCCCGTTGTCCGGTAACACATCTGCCATGGTAATCGCCGAATAACCGGTGAATGTACCAATCTCCAAAATCCTGCTGAATCTTCCGATGCGTATCAGCATTTGCAGCAATTGTCCGACCTGGCGTCCGCTGATCATATCCGTATAGGTCAGTTCTTCTTCCGATTTTCGAACCAGTTCTCTCAGCAGGTCGGATTCCGGGGAGGTATGCGATTCCAGATAGGGTTTGATTTGAGGGTTTACAATCTCCATATCATTCTCTGATTCAGGGTTATACAAATTTTTATTGGCTGCTCTTCTATTCCATCCGGTCCATAACTCAGATCTCTGTCAAACAAACGGTAAAGCCTGCTATAAGCGGGAGGGAGCAGGGTCAAAAGGTCGTGTCGAAAAGAAACCGTATCTGTCAATGATGGGGTGCCGTACACCCTCGTCAGGACTCTGGTAAAGAAGCACCGGCCAGTTTTAATCGGTTTTCGGCTCTTGCCAAAGCTTGTTTTGCTTCCTTAGCGGGGGCTGTTTTTTCCTCTAAATCCTTCAATGCACTTTGATAAGCATTTTTCGCCCGTTCAACATCAATTTCATCCACCCGTTCGGCGGCTTCCGCAAGCAGGGTCAGCCGGTTGTCAACCATTTCCACAAATCCTCCGGTAACGGCATAACCGGTCTCCCCGGCAGATTCCCTGACACGAACATGGCCAATACTCAAAAGGGAAAGAATGGGAGCATGGTCCACCCGCATCTCAAATCTGCCTTCCGTTCCGGGAACCTGGACACCCTGTACCTCACCCTCGAAGAGTTTGCCCACCGGGGTCAGAATTTCCGCATGAAATGTTTTACTCATAGCACTGCAATCGTCTAAAGATCCTATTCCGGTTAGGCGACTTCGGCCTGAAGTCGTTCGCCTTTCTCAATGGCCTCTTCAATAGTACCGACCAGATGAAAAGCATTTTCCGGCAACTCGTCGAGTTCCCCGTCCAGGATCATCTTAAATCCTTTGATCGTATCTTCAATTTTCACATACTTGCCCGGCTGGCCGGTAAATTGTTCTGCAACAAAGAACGGCTGACTCAAAAATCGCTGCACACGGCGGGCGCGGGCGACGACTGTTTTATCCTCATCCGAGAGTTCATCCATTCCCAGAATCGCAATGATATCCTGCAAATCCTTGTATTTCTGCAGAATCTCTTTCACACTTTGGGCAGTTCCATAATGACTCTCCCCGACAACTTTCGGATCGTTGATTCTTGAAGTTGAATCAAGCGGATCTACCGCCGGATAGATACCGATCTGGGTTAACGCCCGACTCAAAACCGTCGTTGCATCCAGGTGAGAAAATGTTGTAGCCGGAGCCGGATCCGTCAGGTCATCCGCCGGCACATAAATGGCCTGCACGGAAGTAATAGAGCCTTTTTTCGTAGAGGTAATTCGCTCCTGAAGGTCTCCCATCTCCGTAGCAAGCGTCGGCTGGTACCCCACGGCCGACGGCATTCGTCCCAGCAGTGCCGAGACTTCGGATCCTGCCTGGGTAAAACGGAAAATATTGTCAATAAAGAGCAGGATATCCGGGGAAACCTCATCGCGGAAATACTCTGCCACGGTAAGTCCGGAGAGGGCGACCCTCATACGGGCTCCCGGGGGTTCGTTCATCTGGCCGAAAACGAGAGTGGCTTGCGACTCCTTGAGTTTATCATAATCTACTTTCGAGAGATCCCATTCTCCATTTTCCATGGCTTCAAAGAATTCATCTCCGTAATTGATGACCCCGGATTCCAGAAACTCACGAAGCAAGTCATTTCCTTCCCGGGTCCGTTCGCCAACTCCGGCAAAGACTGAGAGTCCGCCGTGCTGCTTGGCAATATTGTTAATCAATTCCTGAATCAATACCGTTTTACCGACCCCGGCTCCCCCGAACAGGCCGATTTTCCCACCCTTGGCATAAGGACACAACAAGTCGATCACTTTAATACCGGTTTCCAGCATTTCAGTACTCGTAGTCAGGTCTTCATAGCTGGGGGCCGGACGGTGGATTGGATACCGTTCCTTTCCTTCGGGCTCCTTCATGCCGTCAATCGCTTCACCCACAACATTAAACAGCCGTCCACGGATATCCTCGCCCACCGGCATAGAGATGGGAGCCTCCGTATCTACAACCTCGTCAAGCCGTACAAGTCCGTCGGTCGAGTCCATCGCGATCGTGCGGACACGATTTTCGCCAAGATGTTGTGCAACCTCCAAATAGAGACGGGTACGATCCTCTCTTTCAATGTACAGAGCGTTTAATACAGAAGGTAATTTCCCCTGGTCAAAATCAACATCGACTACAGGTCCTATGACTTGTGCTACAGTTCCTTTATTCATTCGTTGAGTTCATTTAAAAAGTGTTCTTAAATTCGTTAAAAGCAACGATTGTGATCGCTTATCAT
>JBBDNC010000191.1:5399-11348 GCA_040877875.1 Balneolaceae bacterium
CAAGCGGGACGAATCAAGCAGGGCCGTTTCATGCGGATTTTCATCCTCGAGCAATCCCTGCATGCTTAACACTACCCCTTGCAAAGATTGTGAGAACATACGATTCAACGTCAGAAGCCGGGTCATCTCTTCTTCCCCCGCTTCCTCCGATGAAATTGCCCACGCACAACTGTGAATAAACAGTTTGTCATCCTCCTCTACACGATCGTACATGTCTTCAAGCTTTTCCCTGCTCTGTTCGGTCATTTCCTGTTTGAGGATCGGTTTCACAAACTTGTCGGCATTTCGAATCCGCTCCCGGAATCTCTCGAATGCAGTCTGCAGAAATTCAGAATCGTCGGCCCGCAGCCCCTCCACCTGCGAATGCAGCTCATATAAATGGGTTGTCAGATCCATGATCCTTCGGCTGGCCTGAATATACCGCTCCAGATGGCCGGCTTCATCCCGATCCAGTTCAAAAGCCAGCATTCGGCTGTAATATTGAAAAATTTCGGCATGATGGTGCTCAAGCTGTACATACATAATTCCCCCACCCGAAGCATTTCCGGAGTCGGAAGCCTGTATCCCGTAAATCCTTGATAACAGGGCCATGGACAGCTCCAGTTGACGAATAACTTCTTTGCGGAGGGCGGCTGTTGCAGCTTCCGGTATATCAGGAGCGGTATTGCGGATGAAGCGGGCAAGCCCGGAAGTCTGTTCCGGGATTCTTTGTTGTATAAAAGCACCTAAACTCGGAATCAAGGGATAGAAAAGTACTCCCGCCAACACATTAAAAAATGTATGAAACAGGGCTAATCCCATTAACGGATTCTGACTGAAGACAGGATAACCGAGAATAAACCCAGCCAAAACCGGCAATAACAGAAAAGTCAAAGCGGCAGTCATCAGTACAAGAATCAACAGGCTGGCCGCCGCCTGCTTTTTAAACGGAACTCCACCGATGGAGCCCAGCAGGACTCTGACTGCAATTCCAAAATTTACTCCAATCACGAAAGAGGCTGCCGTCTGAAAATCAATGACTCCCGTAAACAAAAGTGCCAGTACAATGGCAACGGTTGCAGAAGCGGATCGAAGAATCATCGCCAGTACCATTCCGACAGGCACCCCGGCCCACAGTCCCAATCCTGTCAAGGCCGCCAGGTTCACAGACTCCGCCAAGGCCTCTACACTGCCCGTTATATAATCGAATCCCAGGAACAAAAACCCGAAAGCCATCACAAATTTGCAGAGGTTCGCATAACGGGACCCATACTTCAGAAAAATCAGGCCCAGTCCTCCGACTCCAATTATCGGAAGTGCAAACATCTCGACCTGAAACTTGACTCCAAATCCTGCTATGAGCCATACAGTCACGGTTGACCCGATATTTGCTCCAATCATCACTGAAATAGCATGAAACAGGGTTATCCATCCCACCCCGAGAAAAGAAAGGGCGATCAGGTAAACGGTTGATCTGCCCTGCATTACCGCCGTACCCAGTGTTCCTGTCAGGATCCCTTTCCAACGAGCCCCGGCGGAATTCCGAATCCACGTTTTCAAGGTTCGTCCGGCAAGGTGCTTCATCGAGTCTTCCAATAAATAAACAGCAAAGAGAAAAATCCCCAGGCCGGCCAGGAATTTCCAAAAATCGATCGATTCGAACAGATTCATAACTAAACGGAAGTTTAAAAAATTTTAGTTCAGGGTTTGATCCGAAGTACCCTATCGTCCATATACTTTCTGCAGACGAAGCCATGAAACGAAGTTTGCCGTAAAGATCCAAAAATATAGATCCGACATGTGGGGATTCTCCCGAAAACGATTAATTCCTTGAACACTCATTAGCAAAAAGAGTGCTAAAATGATATCTTTGTATTTTTTCAGAGACAACAAAAAGTGTCTGTTCGGGACGTGCCAATATAGCAATAATTGACACGCTGAGAAGTTTTCACTATTAATTAAAACAATTTTTTAAACGGATAAATCTATTGGAAACTGAGATTACAGCACGATCGGTCAGCGTTGAAATTTTAGTACAGTTTGATCTTGAGCTCAAGGTAGACTACCGGCTGGCAGATGAATTGGAACCAAGAGACCGTGCACGGGTACGAGAGTATGTTCAGAATGTATTACGCAAACGGAGCTATCTGGATTTCCTGATCGGTGAGTTTTCCAGTATCTCCATGGACGAGATGAAACCCCAATTGAAAAATATCCTCCGCCTGGGGTTATACGATATGCTCTTTATGGAGAGCACTCCCGATTATGCTGCCATCAACGAAGCCGTTGAGATTGCAAAATTTACCCTCGGGTCAAAATCGGGGGATCTTGTAAATGCCATCCTGCGGAATATCCAGCGGGATCTTGAAAATTTACCAAAACCTCAATTCGAAGAGCGGTCAAAACTCGTTGCAACTACTTTTTCCCATCCCGAGTGGCTGGTAAAACGATGGTCCAAACGCTTCGGCGAACGAGAGGCATTTCAACTGATGCAGGCAAACAATCAGCCGCCTCAGTTCTACATAAGGGTCAATAACCTGCGTACCAAAACCGAAAACTTCAAACTGCGAATGGAGAAGTCCGGTATTGAATACACAGAAAGCGAATGGTTGCCGGGTTATTTCCTGGTCGAGAGTGTACAACCGTTCATCCAAAAAGGATGGCTGGAAAAGGGATTTTGCCAGGTTCAGGATATTGCAGCCGGTTTTGCAGCCATCATTCTCAATCCCCAGCCGGGAGAAACCATTTATGACCTTTGTGCAGCGCCGGGTACCAAAACCATACAGGTCTCCGACCTGATGCATGGAGAAGGAACGGTTGTTGCAATTGACATCAACCCGAACCGGCTTGAAAAGCTGGCCGAGAGTGCTTTGAAATGCAATGCCGAAAATATAAAAATCAGGAGAGCTGATGCACGGGACATTGACCTGAAGGTCACCGACGGTGTATTGCTGGATGCACCCTGTACCGGAACCGGGGTCCTCAGCAAACGAGCGGACCTGCGTTGGAAACGTACCGAAAATGACCTGAAAGACCTGGTGCAACTGCAAGTGGAACTGCTTGACGAAGCTGCCAATATGGTGAAAAAAGGAGGACGCCTGATCTATAGTACCTGCTCTCTGGAGGAGGAGGAAAATTGGGGACAAGTTCAAAATTTTCTCAAACGCTACGATAATTTTGAACTGGAAAACCTGTCAGACTTTCTGCCTGAAGAAGTTTTAATTGAAGACGGAAAAGCCTATCAGACATTTCCTCACAAACATAACTGTGACGGGCATTTCGGAGTACGTTTAGTTCGCGTGAAATAGGAGCAGGTGATGGGTGATGAGTGAGAGAGATTGGGATGCGGCTCACTTCTCACTCTCACCGGAAACGATCACAACGTATTAACTTTTCCCGTCGGATGGCAGAAAAAAAATGAGCTCTATTTGACAATGACCGAACCAACTATGCAACAAAACACTGAAACCAGTTACCAGGAACTTCCCAAGCAATACGATCCTTCATCGGTTGAAGAAAAGTGGTACGCATTCTGGGAGGAAAATGGATTTTTTCATTCCGAACCGGATGAACGGGAACCCTATGCAATGGTCATCCCGCCGCCCAATGTGACCGGCGTCCTCCATATGGGACATATGCTGAATAACACCATCCAGGACGTACTGGTCCGACGTGCGAGGATGCTGGGTAAAAATGTCTGCTGGGTCCCGGGCACCGACCATGCTTCCATTGCCACTGAAGCAAAAGTCGTTCAAAAACTGCGAAAAGAGGGGATTAAAAAATCAGACCTGACCCGTGACGAATTTATCCAACATGCATGGGAGTGGACGGACAAACACGGCGGAATTATCCTGGATCAATTAAAAAAGCTGGGGGCTTCGTGCGACTGGGAACGCACACGCTTCACTCTTGAGGAGGATCTCTACGAAGCAGTGGTCGACTGTTTTATAAACCTGTACGAAAAGGGTTATATCTACCGCGGCCTCAGGATGATTAACTGGGATCCGTCAGCCAAAACCGCGCTCTCGGACGAAGAAGTGATCCATCAGGAAGTTCAGTCAAACTTGTATTACGTACATTACAAACTCCTGAATTCGGAAGAGACGATCACCATTGCAACGACCCGTCCTGAAACCATTCTTGCCGATACCGGAGTTTGTGTCAACCCGGACGACTCCCGCTATAAAGATTTAATTGGAAAAACAGTTATCATTCCGATTGTGGAAAGGGAAGTGCCTGTGATTGCCGACAAGTATGTGGATCCCGAATACGGAACCGGTTGTTTGAAGATAACCCCGGCACACGATGTAAATGACTATGAAATCGGCCGGCGCCATGGACTTAAAGTCATTGATATGTTTAACGAAGATGGCACTGTATCCAAAGAAGGCCAATACTACGTTGGCCAGGATCGGTTTGAAGCCCGAAAGTCAATTTTAAAAGATCTTGAGAAGCGGGGACACCTTGTCAAATCAGAAAAAATTTCAAACAAAATCGGTTATTCCGAACGAACCGATGCGGTGATCGAACCCCGACTTTCCCTTCAATGGTTCTGCCGGATGGATGAATTGGCCCGGCCGGCCCTGGAAAATGTATTGAATGACAATATCCGCTTTCACCCCGAAAAGTTTAAAAACTCCTACAAACACTGGATGGAAAATATCCGCGACTGGTGTATCTCGCGCCAGCTTTGGTGGGGACAGCGGATCCCGGCCTGGTATTATTTAAATGAAGAGGGGAAGGAAGAATTCGTAATCGCAAAAGACGAAGGCGAGGCACTGGATAAAGCCCTGGAAAAGTCGGGGTTGGATTTGATTCAGGAGGATCTTCGACAGGATGAAGATGTAGTAGATACCTGGTTCTCTGCCTGGCTCTGGCCGATCACTGTTTTTGGCGGATTCAAGGATCCGAAAAATAAAGATATTCAATATTATTATCCGACCCGGGATCTGGTAACTGCGCCGGAAATTATGTTTTTCTGGGTTGCACGAATGATTATGGCAGGGTATGAATTCAAAGGCGAGAAGCCCTTCAGCAATGTCTATTATCACGGAATCGTACGTGACAGCGACCGGCGAAAAATGTCCAAATCCCTTGGGAATTCACCCGACCCGCTCGAGCTGATCCGAAGGTTCGGAGCAGACGGTACACGGGCGGGAATGCTTTTTGCTTCTCCCGCCGGAAACGACCTGCTGTTTGAGGAATCCCTTTGCGAACAAGGGCGAAATTTCTCTAATAAAATTTGGAATGCTTTCCGGTTTCTGGTAATGAATATGGAGGAAGGACATACTTATACCCCCACCCTGGAAATTGACCCCGATAATCTGGCCGACCGCTGGATGCAATCCCGTCTTCACCAGACGATACGGGACGTGGATCAGGATTTCAGCCGTTACCGGTTAAATGAAGCTCTGCACAAGATCTATTCACTTATCTGGGATGATTTCTGCGACTGGTATATCGAAGTCATCAAACCCGGCGGCCAGGGAGCTAAAATTCCTGCCGGCCGGCTTGAACTGGCACTCGGACTATTTGAATCGCTTTTGAAACTGCTCCATCCCTTTATGCCGTTTATCAGTGAAGAAATCTGGCAGCGAATCCAAAAGAGGCCGAAAGAGGAAGCCCTACTGATTTCGAGTTGGCCGGTGTTTGACAAGACTGTGATCGATGAAAAATCCGAGGATTTGTTCGGGACGGTCAAACAGATGATCTCCTCTATCCGGAATATCCAGGCAGAAATGGGACTCTCCCCAAAAGCTGAACTGTCCGTGATCCTCAAACCCAAACATAACCGCCATACCCAGCCGTTTAATTCGGCGGAATGGATCTTTCATAAGCTGCTGAGAATCCAATCGTTTACCGTGGATACCGAAGCCGTCAAGCCGCCTGCCTCTGCCTCATCGGTTGTAGAAGGGTCCGAAATTTATATTCCTCTCGAGGGACTCATAGACCTGGACAAAGAACGGGAAA
>JBBDNC010000192.1:0-11334 GCA_040877875.1 Balneolaceae bacterium
ATGTCAAAGAATAGGTTGAATTCAAATTACTTATGACTGGTTCCGCCACCATCCGGAGCACAAAATAATTCATCTCCAGCCATATCACTCCATGAATAATAATGGAAAGTTTTTTCTTCAGACATGGCAACAAATAATCCACAAGGGAAATTTTCATTTAACCCCCTGCTTGTTACTTCGTTTCCGTCACTGCTGCTCGTTGATAGTTCAATTGACTTAATCAGATTGTGAGCGTGGGGATTCCCGGAACTTCCCTCTCGCGGGTAAATATTAAAGTGATTAACTTGTTGATCAGAAACGATAATATATCCTGTTTCGTCAGACACTTTGTAAATACTGATCCCTTCCATGTCTCTTGCAAAATCATCCTTTCCAAACACGGCCAGCTCTGTATTTCCGGAATCCGGATGAGCGTAATATTTCCTGATCCCAAATAATTCATCTGAGTAATAAACATACCCGAGCTCATTAACTACAGCAATCGGCTCAATTTCCTTTACACTACTGAATTTGCCAAACTTCCGAACCAGTGTTGCCTTGACTCCTCCATCTCCATCATCTGAAAGCAGATATTGTTCAAGATAATTATCTAAGGGCCCGGCTTTTCTTCCTACTATGGCATAAATATCACCTTTTTCGGGATCGGTATAGAGGGAGATTCCCATCACTTCTCTGAATTCAGAGACCGTCTCATCCCGGAACATGGGAAATCCACCATGATCAAGCACTTTTAAATCCGGTAAACTGAAGACACGCAAACGATGACTCATTCGCTCCGTTGTCACTGCGATGTCAACCTTCCTGTTTCCGATTTTTAGACCATAGGCTACATCTACGTTGTTGGGTCGATCCATCTCTGTAATCGACTTTTGAATTTTTCCCTCCAAATCAAATGCATAGATACCTCCCCCCACTTCTTTATCAGTTCCAATTATCAAACTTTTGGAAGGATCTTCTTCATTAATCCAAATTGCCGGATCATCGGTATCGAATTGAACAGGTTCCGATATAACTTTTGCAGTTAAAGGAGGTAATTTCTCAAAATTTGATCCTTCATATTCCTGTATTGATGCACAAGACATGAATAGAAAGGTAAACAGTAAAAATGATATTTTAATTTTCATTGCATTTAAAATTGTATTTGAAAACGTTTTCGATTCAAATGTAAACACCTCTCCTTATACATAGACTTTTATTGTACTTAAGGAGAGGTTTAATCCTCAGGGTGATTATCTTCCTGGTTGAAGATCGATTGATAACCCAGGCAGATTTATTGGGATACGAAGAGGTCCCACAAAGTTTTACTGAAATTAGTGGAAATCTATGTTTGCCAGGGCCCGGTAACCGCAAGCGTAAGACCTGGTCCTTGAATGTTAAAAAACAGTGTGGAACCGTCAGGCGAGAACGTTGCACCTGCCAGTTCTGAATCGCCCAGACCGTTTCGTCCGAATTTGTAAAGCTCACCTTCCGGAGTGATACCAACCATAAATTGACCGCCGCTTTTATAATAATCATCACCGCTTCCATCCTCGCATACAATCAAATCTCCCCAAGGCGATACAGTCAGGTTGTCGGCGTTTTCGATAACAGAAGCGTCGTTCGGTTCTACGAACAGTTCCAGGATTCCCGGATTATTCTTTTCAGCAGAAGTAGCTTCATCAGAACTGGGCGTATACTTCCATATTTGACCATCTTCAGTATATCCGCCATTGGTACAGGCAAAATAGACGACACCGTTTCCATACCACATCCCTTCGCCCCGGGCAAAGCGGGCAGCTCCCCTGCCATAAAAACCGCGTAGCCGAAGGTCATCTTCGGGTGATTGTATATTCTCCAAATCCACCCACTCTACATCCAGCGGCTCGTTAAGCTCTACGGTTCGCTCCTCCCCCCAGTTCCGGGTATCCAAACCGGGTTGGTCCCTGATGGCCAGTGCCTGCAATGTCCCGCCTTCAAGAAGTTTGCCTTTTGTATCGGGGATAAACCGGTATAGAAGACCGTCATCGCGATCTTCAGTCAGATACACGACTCCGCTGTCCGGATCCACGGCAACCGCTTCATGATTGAAACGTCCCATCTCTTTGATGGGTATGGCTTTGGCCAGTCCGGGTCTGTGAGACGCCGGGACTTCAAAGACATAGCCATGATCTACTTCATAACGATCATTAGCCCGCAGTACGGTTTCCTCACAGGTAATCCAGGTATTCCATGGAGTCGGACCGCCCGCACAATTTCGAAGAGTTCCTGCAAGGCTCAAATGCTGACTAATGACCTCCTGTGTGGATGTATCAAAGACCACGTTGGTTGTGCCGCCGAGTGCCGGATATCCATTTCCTGTATCGTATACAAGCCCCCTATCTACGTTTTCGAAGAGATTGGGTTCCTCAACAGAAAAGAAAGGGCCTTCCGCACCGGATGCGTCATCGTCTACCTCATGATTACGGACGATGACGGTGGTATTGTACGGGCCCGGAAATGCCGCCATCCCGTCCGGACTTGAAGGAAGGCGAAAACCGTCGTCCATGGTTTCCCCGAATTCGGAGATGATACGATAGGAAAAGCCCTCGGGCAGATCAAAAATACCGTTGGGATCTTCTATAAGCGGGCCGAACCCGTCTGAGTTTTGCCGGAAAACGGTAGAAAATCCGGGACCGGAGTTCATGACCAATTGAAGACCCGAAAAACCAAGTGTAAAGGCACTAGCCTGCTTCAAAAAATATCGACGTGAAATAGACATAATATTTTAAGGGTTTAAGAAAGTTTATTTAAAAAATGAAAATAAATAATAAGTAGATGGATAATCGTTAAGGTAATTGCTGATTTATGATATAAAAGGGTTGCGTATAAATCGTGCCTTGATCTCCTTCGATCTCGACTCGCACAAATCTGCTGTATTCCGGAACATTCCTCATTGATATTTCAAATCCGTTGTGTATTGTTTCAGTATCATCACTATTCGGGTTATGGCTTCTCCATCTGACTTCCTTCACCAGATCCTCGTTGTCTACTGTCAGCCGGACTTTTGTATCTGAAATCGCCATATCCACAATATTGAAGGCACGTTTATTATACTGTTCCGACGGTTTCCAAAGGTAGGAATATCCATTTTTCAATGCCTCCATCACATCCGGTGCCGAACCGTCCGGAATATCGGGATGCAGGGAGCCCGGCCTGAAATTTTCCAGTAATATCACATCCCGGTTCCAACCCAGCGTACTCTCGGTATGCATATCATCTTCACCGTACAACCAGATAGGCCTTTCCGCTCCGCCCAGAATATGCTGGACCTTATCATAAAAAGCCCGGTCCTCCGGATGACTATCTTCCCTGTTAAATACTGACTGCCCGATAAGCACATCATACCTTAAATACAGATCAACGTACCAGTGAGCAGTCAGCCCCAATCGTTCAACATACCGTCCCGGGTGGGCAAAGTAGGCAAGTCCGCCGAGTTCCTCGACTTTATCGAACGAGTCCAATTCATCGTCGACATGTCCGGACCAGAGATTGAACACACTGATCGTGTGATGGTGGCCGGAAAGCTCATTGCCCTCCACCGACACCATTCCCAGTTCCACGGGGTCGCGATCCTCCCACGGCTCATTGTGGATTTCTTCGTAGGTCTGCCCTCCTTCTCCTTCGTGGCGAACATCCTTGATCCGTTCATATATTTCGGACAGTTCGGTCCACGGATAGAGCGTGTTCATATAATCATGGGGAATATGACTGCTGTGTTCGGCCAGTGTCAGTATCTTATATCCCTCCTCATGATATCGGTCGACTACCTGATGAGGGTCATGGCCACCGTAATCTCCCATATTCGGATGGGTATGAAACTCGGAATCATAATGTCCGATATTTTCCCAGTTCAGATCGCTATAGGATGATTTGAATATCCTGTCCGGATCACTCGTGCAGCCACATAGAATGACTCCAGCCAGAAATAGGGTCATCAAAGAATGGAACCTGATCATTTTATATAATACTGTAAGACTATCAGATAAATACATTTTTACATTCATATTTATTGTAATTTTTGTTTGGTAAAATTTTTTCGCAAATGCTTTGAATTTTCTGACCTGCTTCTTTGAGGGCTTTGCAGAACCAGGGATTTTGTTCAAGGACAAGGCCAGAGGGAGATTGAAACCGCAGCATATAGTCCATATGTGAGGATTTCAACCGACCGATAACGCAGGCATTGGGCAAAAGACCGGTTGTGCAAAGCCCTCTCTTTATATAATCATTCGTCGGGTTTCCGGTATTTCCACTCGGAAACGGTGAAAGATTATTGAAGTTTATAATTTCATAAGCTCAAATTGTAAGCAGGTTTTAAGTGACTGCAGTTTAAATTCACGAAGTAATGATTTAAATTTCTCTAAAGTTTATACAAGTCCCGTTATGATATACTCATCGTCAATTTCCATCGAGTGGCACTCCCTCAAATTTATTCATGCCCGATCCGCCATTTGATCCGGCATCATAGACAAAGCCATAGACGTGTTTTTCGTTACCATATATAAGAGGGGCTCCGCGGATCCACTGCGCTTGAACACCGTCCACAATAAGCGTTGAGGGTTGCCAGGCATCGGCCTCGTTACGATATGTGTGATAAATGCTACCGGAGTCCTCCTCAATAAACAGTACGTGCACTGATGTACCGTATGCTATGGCATCGGCACCGGTTTGATCGGAATCTGCAGCGTTCTGAACAACCACCCGGTCACTGATCTGGACAGGGTCAGTTGGCGATCCATGATTAATGATCCGCCGCTCCCATAATCGACCGGATGCAAGCCGGTAAATAACCACAACAGTATTCGTTTCGGAAATAAATACCAAGGGAAGGATAGATCCCACGTCCGATTCGGTGGTTCCGAGCCCTGCCGCAAGTTGTACCCGGGGAGTCAGCGTCCCGTTGGGCTGAATCCTGCGGTACCAGGCGGTTCCGTCGTTACCGGTGTAAGCGAGGTGGACTACATCGTCCTCTCCGAGTACAACTTGTGGTCCCGACAGATTTGGTGGAGCTTCTGCATCGATCACCGTCTCATTTCCCCATAATCCATCAGGAGAGCGGATCTTGAAACGGATCTTCTCGGGGCCTCCGTACACCCCCACGATGGAGCCGTCCGAACGAACCGCAATCGAGGCAACCTGCGTCGGCGGCTCGCCGTGTCTGGCAACAAGTTCGTCACGAACATCCCAGGTATCGGGATCCGTAGGGTGATCAGACGTCCGAAACGAGTGATACCATACGGACTCTGAAATTTGATGAAGTATGTGAATGGTATTACCCTGTAAATCCGATGCGAATCCTTCCAGATCGTCTGTCACCGGCCGGTTTTCCCCGCCGACTTCCTGCCAGGTCTTGCCTCCATCGGTCGACTTGACCGCCATCAGCACGTTGTACGTCTCCGCCGGCTCCATCAGGAAGTAAAAGTCACCGTTGGAGGCTTCCCAGGGCCCGATGCGCCCGGGAGTCTCCACGAAGGTACCCCCCAGCAAGCCAGGCGGCACAGCGGCCGTGACGACCGGAGTGGCCCCGGAGACGACCGGGGAACCGTCTTCATAAGCCATCCGAAATTCGAAGGTATCACCCTCATTGTTCGAAACGGCACCGTCTGCGAAGCGGCGGATGGCGAGCGGCCATTCCCACTCGCTTTGGCCATTTCCTTTCGGCCACGAAATGGTCCTATCCGTGGAATTGACGCCCGCACCCCCCATAAAGGTGCTGTTTGAACCTGCCAGCAAATCCCTCGTCTGCTCTCCATTTTCGTAGGCCTGGCTGTCGATAATACTGACGCGCGGTGTACCGGCTTCTCCTTCAACAATGAATTCCTGAAATTCAGCTGTGCTGTTGGCAGGGACATAGAAACCGATCGCAGAAGACGGAATAGCAGCTCCGAGGCTGGCCGTGAACGTCAATGCATCGTCGTCAAACTCAACTTCAACCTCATCGCCGTCCAGCGTGATTTGTACTTCGAGCCACCGGCCGGAGGCGACGCTCGTGCTTTCTTCCGTGATGGCAGTCTCCTCGCCATCGACAAAGCGGCTCGCGCGAACAGCGCCGCCGGCATCCAGATACACACTGCAGTAGTTTTCCGGGTCGACATAGCCAAAGATGATGCCGGCCCCGGATTGAACACCCTCAGGCAGGCGAACTTTAGCTGCGAATTCCACAGGTTCCCAGAGTATTTCGTAACGGCCAAGTCCCAGGAGCGGCTCCTGATCCGTACGCACTCGTAGAAACGGCTGCTGCTCGCCCGCAGCCACTTCTATGTCCGACGCATTGCCCTGGACAAGATGCCAGCCTCCGGGCATTTCCCCGACTTCATCATTCTCGAAATTCAGTTCGAGTTCTCTCAACGGGTATGGAAATTTCTGAGCATCCACGTCCGCCCACTCTCCGTTGTTGCGCCGATACTGCAGATAGAACCGGCGCTCCCGCATAGAATCTGCAGCGCTCTCCAGCTCGAAACGAATGCGGAAGGGTTCTTCCACGTTTACCGTTACGTTCTCATTGAGCGCCCCGGCCCACCCGCGGTCGTCGTTCAGCCCTGTAGTGAAATCAGAACGTATCCGGAAGGCTGTTTGCCGGTCGCTGGCCCCGTCGCTCCGGTCGTCGGATGGAGTACAACCCGACAGAATAAAAACAGAACTGAATGCGAGCAGGCAGACGCCTAAGACAGTGCTTTGAATAATAACCAACCTTGAACTATGAAAGAGGTTTCTCATTGATAAATGGTTTAAGGACTTTAAATTTTCAATCCCGAAAGCGACAGCTCCCGGGATTGAAAACCCTTTAGAGATTTACCGTCAATCCAAGCTCAAAGGTACGTCCTGTCAGGACATGACCAATATTTCGACTTCTTCGCCCCTGAAATTCCCGCTCTGCTTCGTTTGTAAGGTTCCGCACATAGGCGTTAAGCTGAAGGCGTCCATCCATAAACCCGTACCGGCCGGATAAATCGATAGTAAACCGTTCATCTCCATATTCATCTTCAAGCGGTTCTGAACCAACATTACTTAAATACTCGCTCTGGTAGTTCATCGCAACACGTAACTCAAGGTTCCCAACCTGATAGTAGGGAATGATATTGTATACAAAATCGGATTGATCAAAAAATGGCAGGTCATCGTTCTCACGACCAGGTACAGTGACCTCCGAGCCGATGATCGCTGCGTTTGCATTGAGACCAAGCCCGCTGAGAATACCGGGAAGAAAGTCAAAAATCTGCATAAACGAAGCTTCGACTCCCCAAATTGATCCTTCATCTGCGTTACGAAGCTGCGATATATTTACCTGACTGAAGAATCGGTCTTCGAATCCGGGAACTCCTTGAACGTCAAGGCCGAGATCACGGCCTTCTACATCTCGTTCTGTGATATCAAAATTATAAATCGGATCCTTTATGTCCTTGTAAAAGGCTCCCACGGAAATAAGATCACCCGGCCCGCTATAAATCTCGAGTGAGACATCCAAATTCATCGCAAGAAACGGCTTCAGATCCGGATTACCTTGATCGATGCTTGCTTCCCATGGCCCCTCATCAGACATCTCGAACTCAATATCCTGGAAAGCAGAAAGTTCATCGTAATCGGGGCGTCCTAATGTATTCGACCACGCACCCCGGACCTGCACATTATCACTGAGTTGATAGACGAGATGAAGCGAAGGCAGAACATTGGTATAGGAGTTTGATTCACTTTGCGGCGTGATTTGGTATTCATCCAATGTAGGGTCGTCGATGAATCGAGAACGATCAGAAGATGTTTGGGTAGCCTCTATTCGGACACCCCCGGTGGCTGTGAGTCCCCCGGTCCGGAAATTTCCCATCAGATATCCTGCATAGACGTCTTCTGTCACAACAGCGTCTCGTTCAACCTCTTCTTCTCTCGATTCTACCGGGTCGAGAGAGAATAGTTCCGCCCGGTTCTGATTCTGTTCCCAGAAATCCAGGAATGTACGGGTCCCCCCATTGACGGGCATGACAGACTCTCCGCCAATTGCGCCACCGCTGAAAGCCCCCGGTGGGTCAATAGCGAATCCATCGGCCACTGTAAATTTTTCACTGCCGGCAGCCCACGGATTTTCATTCTCGTCGATGTCCTTGTCGCGCAACTGAAATTGGCCCCCCGCTTTAATGAAACCGGTGGTATTGCTGCCTGATTGAAAATCCCACTGGAGATCCGTTCCAAGCTGCCACGTATTTTCCACGAGATCTTCAAATTCAATATCCATCTCATCGAATTCATAATTTGCCGCATTGAAAACCGCCGCTTGATCTTCGAGTGAATATGTCGGTTTCTCGCCACCGAGATCGTATAAGAGTACGAAATCCTGGTCAAATCCCCATTCGGGCTGGAAGGTTTCCCGTTGACGTTCACCGCGGCTGTAGGTACCCCGAAGATCCCACTGAACGTTGTCGCTCAATGCTTGTTCACCACCGACTGTCAAAGCATAGAGCCGTTCATTGATATCGGTTATGGGAATGTCGAGTTCTCCTTCAAAAATATTCCGGCCACGGGTTGCAGACTCGGGCTCAACCGACTGACCGTCAAATATATATTCTGCGTTCTCAAAGCTTTCATTCCTCCTGGAGTGGTGTAAGCGCATGAACAATTCAGTGCCCGGGTTGGGACGGAAATCAAGATTGGCATTCACCGAATAGCGCTTACGATCGTTATTTTCTACATCCAGCTCAAACTCTTCCGGTACAACAAAGCCCCCTTCACGAACCCATTCATCCGTATGAGCTTGAGAACTTTTAAAGTCGCGGCGTGAGGCTGTTCCCGACAAAACGATTCCCCATGCATCGTTTGCTCCAAACCTTGTACCGGTTGTTAAACTGGCACGATAGGGAAAATTATTCTCGCCGTAGTCAATCACCTGTTGATGCTGCATCCCGCTTACGGAGGCCGACAAGAAACTTCCCTCCCGGTCAAAAGCCGTCAGCGTACTGATATTCACAGAGCCCCCAAGAGCGTTAGCGTCCATGTCCGGAGTTACGGCTTTTGTCACCTCAATGCTTGACACCATCTCTGACGGAACCAGGTCCAGGGCTGTCGCCCGGGTGCCTGCCGAAGAGGCCATCGATTGACCGTTGAAGGTAACGTTACTCCTGTTGGGAGAGGTTCCTCGAATCGACACGAAACGTCCTTCGCCCCGATCGGTTCGAATTGTCAGTCCCGGAATCCTTTGGGCTGACTCAGCCACATTCAGATCCGGAAGCCTTCCCACCTCATCAGCTGATATGGCGTCGATGATATTTACAGCTTCTCGTTTCTGACCGATGGATCGCACCTGGCCTCTTCGAAGTCCTGTAACCAGGATCTCATCACCTGCAATCGCTTCACTCTGAAGTGTGAGGTTTAGTTCAGTTATCTGGCCCGCCTGGACGGTTACCGTTACCCGGTTTTCCTGGAATCCTAAAAACGAGACTATGATTGTTTGATCACCAACCGGTACATTGAACCGATACTCCCCCTCCCTGTCAGTAGATGTACCCAAATTCGTCCCTTCAACCACAATGTTTGCTCCTGGCAAAGGTTCCCCTGTTTCCGCACTGGAAATTGTACCGGTTACAACACCGGTTTGCGCAAAGGTACTCGACACCGAGAGTAGAACGAAACAGCTTGTCAAGAAACATAAACTTAAAATAATGGAACCCGTGTTCCTCCGTACCCCTGAAATACCCTGGGCTTGCATATTCTTAATATTCGAGCAATAACCGATTACACATAGGTATATATCGATTAAAAGTCGCTTATAATTTGTAAGCCTCCTCATATGATTACTCCATTTAATTAAAATTAAGCAAGTGATTAAACCTGCATTTCGAATTATTTGACTAATGCTTGATCCTGCATCCCCTTCATTGAAAACGTTTTTATATTTAACAAGTGTTGATAGAACATCTTAAATATTTGTCAAAAACCAGTCGCTCATAAATATCACAATAAGCAATTGTTAATATTAACTTTAATGCAAATATTTATCCGGATTTTTAATTAATAAATGATTAAAAGGAACTGATATTCATTTAAGATAACCGGTAAAGTAAACCCATAAAAAAATAGTTGTCAAAAAACCCTTCACTAAGAAAAAGATAATATCCTTTTTTCTCATGCCAACCCTCATTATCTATTCAGAAAAGGCATTAAATTTTAATTAACCGTTTAAGTAAAAAATTAAAATAAAAGCAAAATCGCTTACTTATATATTTCACCGATTTTACTTTTCAATGTGTTTCGACAACAAATAGAAAACGTTTCCATTTAGAAGTAAAACAACTATAACAATATTTGCAAATAAAAATATTTTAAGGAATTATTAAGTTTGTAAAACAAATCTAATCAGTTACTTAAAAATAAATAAACACACATTTCAAAATTCCATATGGGTAGGACTCGTCTCGATTTTTCATCGGTTTCAGAGCACGATTTACCCATTGGTGTAAAGACGGTATTGAAAGGGAACCCGACAAAGTTAATTATTTAACTGATTTTACCGGGCAAACTCTTTCCACTCTTCATTCAACTTTTCGTCGGTCATTTCCACTCCGGAATAAATGACAACCCGATATTTAAACGTAACGGATTCCCCGGATGGAAGATTAAAATTCAATTCTTCTTTTCCGTCACTCAATGCATGTTGTCCCAGGGGATTGGCCGCGAACAAACCGTACCCTCTGGTATGCCAATAGGTAGGATGCCCCACATTATCCGGATGGTCCAGGATCGCTACGGAAACCTGTTCGTCTCCAATCCAACCTGCCAGGCTCACCCATTTCCCCCGTGTTCCCCACACATCATTCCCCTCCAGTCCCTCGCTGCTTCGATAGATTCCCGTTGCTTCAAAATGTTCATCCGGATGCTCCAGCTCCCGCCTCATCCGAAGACCCAGCATCCCTTCCTTGTTATCCTTCATGGAGATATCCTGGTCAGGAGCCGTCAACTTTGTAATCCTGTCGATCATTCGCACATTCCCGGAACCTTTGAATATAAAGGTAGTATGCTCCATGAGAAGCACTTCGCCGCCGGGCCCGACCCAGTCCATGGCAACGGTCAGTTTCCCCTGACCCTCCCCGCTGCTGACGCTTTGGATCGACTTGTGAGCAATGGATCCATAGTAATCTGCTCTTTCGGGGGAAACATTATTGGAATTATTCCAGAAATCCAGGCCGTTCACATCTCCGTAATTCAGCCACAAGCCCACATGATGGGGATGGTCGGTACTCTCCCCGGGCCGGGGATCCAGCGGAAATCCGCGTGTGATTGCGGTCCCCCTGGCGGTATTGACCGGATAGAGGACCGGTTTTTTAAAAAACCCCGAAT
>JBBDNC010000193.1:0-2052 GCA_040877875.1 Balneolaceae bacterium
CTTTTTATATGAATAAAAGGTAACTATTTTTTGCGTGATATGTTACCTTAGCCATGGGAATGGCGGTTTGAGAGGATGCATCAATCCGTCGGCCGGCCGAAAGAATCAAAAATGGATCCGGGAGTCTGTCGAACCTGTTTTGATGTACGGCTGTGCTGCGTTAAAGTTCAAAATGCTTCATCAACGTATTAGGATACGTTTCATGTGCATGTTGAACGTCGCCTTGCACACAAGCAAACTTCTTGGTGAATCATACAGGCTAAGCCCGACAGACCCCCAGGAAATGGGTTAAATTCAAAAGGAATAACTCCCTGAATTTTTTGAGAGCCGGCCTTTCATGATTTTTTGCAAGCTGGCGGCTTAAGGTTCATAATTATTTACCAGATAAAAAGTGAATACGTATCAAAAAACAGCGATTGCGACCGTTATTGCCACTCTGGTTCTGATTTTAATCGGGGGGTTAGTCCGCGCTGTCGGTGCGGGACTCGGCTGCCCGGACTGGCCGACCTGTTTCGGGATGTGGATTCCGCCGTTTCATGCCGAAGCACTTCCCCCGGGATATGACGTGTCCCGGTTTAATGTCTTTCACACATGGCTGGAATATGTGAATCGGCTCACCGGCGTTATAATCGGTTTATTCATTACAGCTACTTTTTTGTTTTCCTTCAGATATCGTAAATCCATACCTGCCGTGACCCTTGCCTCCGGCCTTGCATGGGGGGGGGTGCTTGTTCAGGGCTGGCTTGGCGGACAAGTGGTGCAGTCGGGGCTGCATGCCGGGATGATTACGCTACATATGCTGTTGGCCATGTTTATCGTGAATTTGCTGCTTTTTGCCGCATATAGGTCTGCCGTTCCTCTATGGACTCTCGCCTTGACGCCGCAGAGACGAAAAAGACTGATGTGGATCGGTTCAATCCTGTTGATTTTTTCACTCATCCAGATGGTTTTGGGGACTCAGGTACGCGAATCGATTGATCTCCTGAAAAATGCACCTGAGCCGCTGCCCCGTGATGTCTGGATAGATACCCTTGACGGAGGGTTGTACGTGCTTCACAGGAGTTTTTCATGGCTTGTAGTGGGAGCTGCCGGGTGGCTTTGGTTTGATAACTGGAAATCCGGGGATTCTCCCGTGTTGATGAAAACCGTGTCGGTCATTGCAATACTGGTCCTGCTGCAGGGGATAGGGGGGGTTGGAATGGAGTGGCTGGGAATTCCCGGTATACTGCAATTACTCCATCTTGTCAGTGCTGCCTTGCTGATTTGTGCGGAGTTCCTGTTTCTGCTGATGGCCGGTTTTTCAAAAAATCCGTAAAGGGGTCAGTCTGCCCCTTACATTTTCAACCGGCAGCTTAAATAGGGTCGTGCAGACTGCCACCCCGGGTATTTATTGGGAAAGTGGCTTTCAGGCACAGGCGTAAAAGCCTTAACCTGGATTATTCACAAATTTCTTGGTGAATAATCCAGGTTAAAGAAGACAGGGTCATTTCTTTCCGGCAGGCTTCATCCGCCGGCCGGCAGATTTATCCGTCTTTCAGCCAAAACCGGTCAGCTCAATCTACCGAAAGGGTCAATTACTTACAGGAGATAAACAGATTCTTGATGAGCCAAAGCGTTACAGTTTAGCATGGAGGTTCTTCAGAAAGATGCGAACCTCTTTTAAATCCCGTTTAACCTCGGGGGAGAGCCCGACGTCCGGTTCTGTTAACTCCTGTTCCTGTTCCAGTACCTTTTTGGCTCCGGCGGTACTGTATTTTTTTATCTGGATCAGATCCTTCAGGCGAAGAACCACTGCGATATCCTCTTCCTTGTAGGTCCGGTTTCCCGCTTTATTTTTCCTGGGTTTTAAATCATCGAAGATGGTTTCCCAATATCGTAATACATGTTGTTCGATTCCGGTAATCTCACTTACTTCCCCTATAGAGTAATACAATTTTTTCATATCGTGTAAAAATGTATTTTTCCGCCCCGGTTTATCCGTGCAGTTTTTATTATAGTATTAGAAGGCTTTGCAAAATCACTGCGTGTTCAAAAAATGAGCGTCTTTTTGCC
>JBBDNC010000194.1:0-44607 GCA_040877875.1 Balneolaceae bacterium
TGAATGACTGTTTAAACTTCTTGAATAATTCCATTATTTTTAAAGGTTCTGGCTGAATAGAACAGAGATTGAATAACAACGTTAAAAAAACCGTACTATTCATTCTTCCTGGTTGATGGATTTTTTTCATTTTAAATGATGTGAATGGATCTCCAGAAATTTATAAATATTTTAAGTATATAATAATCAGTAAGATGAAAAGTATATTTCCCAAATATGATATCATTGTTGTAGGGGGCGGACATGCAGGAAGTGAAGCTGCCGGGGCTGCTGCTGAGATCGGGGCGAAAACCCTGTTGATCACAATGAACCTGGAAGCTATTGCTAAAATGTCCTGCAATCCTGCAATGGGCGGAGTGGCAAAGGGACAGCTAATCCGGGAGATTGATGCGTTGGGAGGTTTGAGTGGTTTGACGAGCGACCAAACGGGCGTTCAATTCAGGATGTTGAACCGAAGTAAAGGTCCGGCTATGTGGAGCCCCCGCTGTCAAAGCGACCGATCCCTCTATGCCAAGCGGATGCGTGAACTGTTGGAGGAAAAGGAAAACCTGCACTTCCGCCAGGATAATGTGATCGATCTAATAACAGATGACAAAGGAAATACAATTCAGGGAGTCATTACTCAAACCGGTCAGAAGTTTTTTGCCAAAAGTGTGATACTGACCACAGGCACGTTCGGAAATGGACTGATTCATATCGGAGAAACCCAGTTTGGCGGGGGACGTTCGGGCGAGCGGGCATCTGTCGGTATTTCAGCTTCACTTGAAAATCTCGGATTTGAAGTCGGACGACTCAAGACAGGAACCCCGCCGAGGATTGACGGCCGATCGGTCGACTATGACAAGTTCGAAATTCAATATGGGGACGAAGATCCCAGCCCATTTTCATTTCTGACAGAATCTCTTCCGGATCTGGAAGATCAGCTTACCTGCTGGATCGGCTATACCAATAACGAGGTTCACGAGCATTTAAGAACCGGTTTTGACAGAAGCCCGATGTTTGCGGGAAGAATCAAATCAGTGGGACCGAGATATTGCCCTAGTATCGAAGATAAAATCAATCGGTTTGCTGACAAGGATCAACATCAGCTTTTCCTTGAGCCGGAGGGATGGAATACCTATGAAATGTATGTAAATGGATTTTCGACCTCGCTCCCTGAAGATGTCCAGTATCATGCCATGAGAAAAATCCCCGGACTTGAAAACGTAATTATGCTTCGTCCGGGATATGCTATAGAATATGACTATTTTCCTCCCTACCAGATAAAGCGAAGTATGGAAACAAAAAGGGTAGAGGGGCTTTTCTTCGCAGGACAAATTAACGGGACAACCGGTTATGAAGAAGCGGCTTGCCAGGGACTGATGGCCGGGATCAATGCCGCTCTCCGAACAGACGGGAAGGAACCCCTTGTTCTCAAACGGTCGGAAGCTTATATCGGTGTGCTGATTGATGATCTGATTAATAAAGGGACAGAAGAACCCTATCGTATGTTTACTTCCCGTGCCGAACACCGAATATTACTCAGACAGGATAACGCGGATTTACGTTTGACTGAATTGGGGCATAAGGTTGGTCTTGCCTCAAAAGAACGATATGAACGGTATAAGGATAAGAAAAATGCCATTGATACTATTCATGATGTGCTTGATGATTATACTGTTAGGCCTGTAAAAATGGACCCGATGCTTGAATCTGTCGGGACGACCCCGTTGAGTCAGCCTGTGAAAGCCAAAACACTCATCCCTCGGCCCGAAGTTCACCTAAATGATTTGCTGGAAGCCGATTCGGAGCTGAAAGACCAAATCAATAATATATCGACTGACCGGTATGTGCACGAGCAGGTGGAAATTCAAATTAAATATGCCGGTTACATTGAAAAGGAATTTGAAATGGTGGAGGAGATGAATCGGCAGGAAGATTCCAGGATTCCAGAGCGAATTGATTATGGAAAACTAAAAAGCCTCTCCACCGAAGGACAACAGAAGCTGGACAAGATCCGTCCGGAGACCATTGGCCAGGCCAGCCGGATCAGCGGGGTATCTGCCAGTGATGTTGCAGTATTGATGGTATATTTGAAAAATTGACTTCCTCCCGTGGATCTTGTGACAGATTTTTTCAACAATGTCGAGTGAGAAAATAATCTTCTCTATACTCCCTGAAGTCAACACGGACCCGGTTTTAATGCTCACCCATATCAATGATCGGTAATGAGAAAGAAGATATTACGATTTAAAATCTAACGAATACGTGATGATGAATGAGAAAATAGTTTCACGTGAAACATTGGAAAATACGAGAGAACTTTATCAACAGTATTTTGAAGAATTGGAAGCTTATCTTGAACAACTATTGTGGTGGAACGAGAAAGTGAACCTGGTCAGCCGGGAAGTTTCACGTGAAACAGTTCGTGAACACATTGTCCACTCATTAATCCCGCAGGAACTTAATGTGATAAAAAATGAAGATTCATGGATCGATGCCGGCACCGGCGGCGGGCTACCGGGGATTCCTCTTGCGATTACCGGAAAGGGAACCCATTGGATTCTGAACGATATTGTAAGTAAAAAAGTGGCGGCGCTTAAGCAGATGATTTTCCATCTTAATTTGTCAACTGTAAAAGCGACTGCGGACTCAGTTGAAAAGCTTTTATTTCCTGGAAATTGCGGGGTCATTACCAAGCACGCGTTCAAAACGGACAATCTATTGAGAATGATAAAAGAGAAGTCTTGGAAAAAATTGGTGTTGATGAAAGGAGTTGATGAGGCAAAAGAGGAGTTTCAAAAACTTGATATGAATTTAAAGTCTATACTTTATCGTTTTGAATTTGGCGACGATGAGCCGTTTTATGAAGGAAAAGGGCTAATGGTGATTGAGCAATGACAGAGTAATGAGTGAAGAGTATCAGATAAACGTATGACGGTGTTCAAAAAAGATAGATGAAAAAACAGATTCGGGGATAACCTGATTTTATTTGGGTAGGGACATTTCACTTTCTACTGTTTCAACAGAGTGTGAGCAGGCTGTAAACGAAACTATTTCCCTTATGTATAGGTAAAAAGCTGGTATTACGAAAAAGGGCCAATTTAAGAATACCGAATAATGCCTGAAGTGGATATTTCCAAACCGCTGCATATTATTTTATCGAGAATTTTAATTATTATATATAATTGTTATTTAGATACTTATGAGCCGTCTAAAAAGTTCTGAACGAAGAATGAAGCTCATCCTGATGCTACAGGATGCAAGGAAAAGACTAACGGTTGACAAACTTGCCGAAACGTTTAATGTTAGCCGCCGTACGATATTCAGGGATTTGAATGCACTGTCTGAAATCAATGTACCGGTCACGTGGGAGCGTTATAGCGGGTATGGAATTATGCCCGGTTATAAAGTGCCCCCTCTGATGTTTACTTCGAAAGAACTGGCTACGATCATGGTCGGATTGAATTTCGTAAAGTCACAGGTCGATCAGAAACTGGGCGAGGATGCAAAAGGGGTAGAATTAAAAATTAAAAATGTATTGCCGGAGGATCTGAAGAAATTTATGGATTCGCTGGCGGATCGAACGGTGGTCGATCCCTTCCTCCATTATGGAGCAGAGAAAAAGAAGGGGGGAAGCTGGTATTTGATCAGCAGTGCGATTTCACAAAACCGATCGATTGCTTTTACTTACCGAAGCAAAAGTGACGGGTCAACGACCGATCGGGAACTTGACCCGTACTTGATCGTATTCTACCGGGATCACTGGAATGTTATCGGATTTTCACATAAAAGAGAAGACATTCGGAATTTTGTTCTGGACCGTATGACGGATATTGAAATTTTGGAGAAAAATTTTGAGCTGCAATCGGAAATTGACATAGAGGCCCTGATTTTTCGATCTGACGGCACGGAGTATTTAATAAGGGTATCCATTCATAAATCAGCTTTTAAGCAATTTGAGGCCAATCTGCCAACAAAAATATTTAAGAAAAAAGAAGAAATTTCCGAATTTTTTAAGGTCCAGTTTTTTTTCAATAATCTTGATTTTATTAATGAGTGGCTTCTTCAATTTGGGGATAAGGTAAAAGTTGAAGGGCCGGATGAGCTAAATGAAAAAAGAATGGAGTTGTTGAAGAAGATGATGAAAGATTGATCCGTTACCATGGGGAGAAATACAGGGAATACCGCAAGCGTGTAGGAATGCTCATTCCTTTCCCCGGAAAGAAATAACAAAATAAATAATTGAATGTTTGAAAACAGCTAAAACCATATCGAAAATGTCTGACCCGGAAAAGATAAAAGAGGCATTTGAACGAAATCAAAAGGCTGTCAAATTACGGCCGGAGAATGGGAAAAGTACCGCCGTCACCAAAGTGCGTCTCTATGACGGTACTACCTGCGAAGTGAAGCCAATTCAACGATGAACATTCTGTTCTGTTCACTGATATACTGATACACTGATTACTGTAATTATTCGTCGTCCATTTCAGTGGCGTCTTCCTCATCCTCTTCGTTTACGACGCGTGTAACGGCTCCGATTTTTCCTTCTTCACCCAGGCGCATGATCCGTACCCCCTGCGTGTTTCTTCCCATCGTCCGGATCCCCTTGCATTGCATACGGATTACTTTACCGCGTTCAGTAATGATCATCAAATCGTCATCGTCGGAAACTTCCTTGAGGGCAATAAGCTTGCCTGTTTTGGGAGTCACCTTCAGCGTAATAACCCCTTTTCCGCCACGGCTTTGTTCCCGGTAGTCTTCAACGAGCGACCGTTTGCCATATCCGTTTTCAGAAATGGCCAGTACGGTGGCTTCATGGGTGTTTTTGATGACCACCATATCTACGAGTTCATCATTTTTACCGAGATTCATTCCTCTCACACCCGACGTGTTACGGCCCATATCCCGGACTTCACTTTCGTGAAATCGTATAGCCCGTCCGTTTTTATTGGCAAGAATGACGGTACTTTCTCCATCTGTCAGGGCCGCTCCCAGGAGCCGGTCTCCTTTTTTAATATTGATCGCTATAATTCCATCTCGCCGCGGCCGGCTGTAGGCTTCGAGAATGGTTTTCTTGACCTGCCCTTCCTTGGTCGCCATGAGGATCGAGTGATTATTAATGTACTCTTCGTCGTCGAGTGTTTTCACCGGGACAAAAGTCATAATTCGGTCGTCCTTGTCAATATCTATCAGGTTAACAATTGCCCGTCCTCTTGCAAGACGGGAGCCTTCGGGTATTTCATACACCTTCAGCCAGTAACAGTTGCCCATTTCTGTGAAAAACAGAATATAGTTGTGGTTGGTGGCAACAAACAGATGTTCCACAAAGTCATCATCCTTCGTTGTCGTCCCTTTCATGCCTTTGCCTCCCCGCCTCTGCCGTCTGTAGCCGCTCACAGGCATTCGTTTGATAAAGCCTTTGTTGGAGATCGTTACCACTACATCCTCATCGGCAATCATATCTTCGATATCAAAATCATCGGCTGAATAGACAATCTGGGTACGCCGTTCGTCACCGTACCGGTCTTTCAGTGCAAGAAGTTCTTCCTTGATGATCCCGGTTTGTTTGTCCCGGTTTGAAAGGATCTCGCGGAATTCAGTAATCTTGTCAACGATTTCCCCGTATTCCTGGTCAATCTTGTCCCGCTCCAGGCCGGTTAGCTTTTGCAGACGCATATCCAGAATGGCTTTTGCCTGGATATCGGTCAAGGCAAACAGCTTTCGAAGCTTTTCGTTTGCCTCTTGCGGACTGTTGGAGGCCCGGATAGTCTTGATGACTTCGTCAAGGTTATCCAGCGCAATTTTCAGGCCTTCAAGGATATGGGCACGGGCTTCCGCCTGATCCAGGTCATAGATGGTCCGCCGGATAATGACATCAATCCGGTGCTCCACAAAGTGGTAGATCAGCTCTTTGAGTGACATCACATTGGGACGGCCTTTTACAAGGGCCAGGTTAATCACCCCAAAAGTCTGTTGCATCTGGGTGTACTTATAGAGCTGATTCAAAACCACGCCTGCATTGGCTCCCCGCTTGAGCATGATTACAATTCTCATGCCCTCCCGGTCAGACTCATCCCGGACTTCCGAGATGTCATTAATCTTTTCATCGTTTACAAGGTCGGCAATCTTTTCGATCAGTGTGGCTTTGTTTACCTGGTAGGGTATTTCCGTGACCACAATCTGCTCGCGGTTGTTGCGCATCTCCTCCACATTGGCACGAGCCCGCATGGTGATTTTTCCCCTGCCGGTCTCATAGGCTTCGCGAACTCCTTCATATCCATAGATAATTCCGCCGGTCGGAAAGTCAGGAGCTGTAATATGTTCCATCAGCCCTTTTACATCGATGTCCGGATTGTCAAGATAAGCTGTAATCCCGTCGATAATTTCATTGAGATTATGGGGAGCCATGTTTGTGGCCATACCTACGGCTATTCCCGAAGCTCCATTCAATAAAAGGTTCGGAATGGAGGAGGGGAGTACAGTCGGTTCATGCAGCGTGTCATCGAAGTTTTGCTGATAGTCGACTGTTTCCTTGTTGATATCCGTCAACATTTCCTCGGCAATTCTCTGCATCCGGACTTCCGTGTACCGCATGGCTGCTGCCGAGTCTCCGTCAACGGAGCCGAAGTTTCCCTGGCCGTCAACCAAGGGATAGCGAAGGGAGAAATCCTGCACCATCCTTACAATCGAATCATACACGGCCGAATCACCGTGTGGATGGTATTTACCCAGAACTTCCCCGACAATCCGGGCACTCTTCTTGTAATTTCTGTTGTGAAGCATGCCCAGTTCACTCATACCGAACAATACGCGTCTGTGCACTGGTTTCAGGCCGTCCCGCACATCCGGTAGGGCTCGTGAAACGATCACCGACATGGAATAGTCGATGTAAGACGACTGCATTTCATTTTCTATGGAAATGGGTATGATTTTTTCGCTGGCCATACTTTTACTTTAAGTGTTAAATCTTGAATCGTGGATGAATGAAAAGAAATCCGTCAGACGATAAGTGACTCATGCAGCATAAATTTTGAAAGGTGACGAGATATTTCTTCCTTTTCACTGAAATTATATATCGAGCGTGGCGTATTTCGCATTTCGTTCAATAAATTCGCGGCGGGGTTCCACATCTCCACCCATCAAAGTTGAAAACATTTTATCCGCGGCGGCGCCATTTTCGACGGTTACCTGTTGGAGCGTTCTCGTTTCGGGATCCATAGTGGTTTCCCAGAGTTGGCTGGGATTCATCTCGCCCAGTCCCTTATATCGGGAGACATCAAATTTCTTTTTCTCTTTCCTGAGCTGTTTGATGAGTTTATCCCGGGTTGCATCATCCCAGGCATATTCAATCTGTCCCCGCGACGCAGTAATCCGGTAGAGAGGGGGAGTGGCGATATAGATATGGCCCAGCTCAATAAGGGGCTGCATATACCGATAGAAAAAGGTGAGCAACAGGGTACGAATGTGAGAACCGTCTACGTCGGCATCTGTCATCACAATGATTTTATGATACCGAAGTTTTTCGAGGTCAAAATCATCTTCACCGTGTCCGACTCCGGCTCCCAAAGCTGTGATCATCGCTTGAATTTCCTTGTTCTCAAGGATCTTGTTGATTTTGGCTTTCTCCACATTAAGAATTTTGCCGCGGAGGGGAAGAATCGCCTGAAAGCTCCTGTTTCGTCCCATTTTGGCAGATCCGCCGGCAGAATCCCCCTCAACGAGATAAATTTCACAATGTTCCGGATCGTTGATCGAGCAGTCGGCAAGCTTGCCGGGCAGGCCGCCTCCTCCCATCGCACTTTTGCGTTGGATCAATTGCCGGGCTTTCCGTGCAGCTTCACGGGCTTCAGCAGCTAAAATTACTTTTTCAAGAACTTTTTTGGCGGTTTTCGGATTTTGCTCCAGATATTCATTCATTTTTTCATAGACAACCACTTCGACGGCACTCTGAACCTCGGAATTTCCCAGTTTGGTTTTGGTTTGTCCTTCGAACTGAGGTTCGGGTACTTTTATACTGAGAACCCCGGTAAGCCCCTCACGAAAATCTTCACCCGAAATGTTAATCTTGCTGTTCGACTTGATGATATTATTCTTTTCAGCATAGGATTTAAGCGAGCGGGTCAGTGCACGCCGGAAACCTGATATATGGGTTCCGCCTTCCCTCGTATTGATGTTATTGACATACGAGAAAATGTTCTCCGTGTACGAGTTGTTGTACTGCAGTGCCAATTCAACCGGCACCATATCCACTTCACCATGGATATAGATGGGGTCACTCATCATGGGTTCCCGGCTTTCATCCAGGAATTTCACAAAATCCTTGACTCCGCCGGCAAAATGAAACGTCTCGGTTCTTAATTTTTCATCTTCTTCGCGCTCATCGATCAGTTCAATCGTGATTTCAGGATTCAGGAATGCCAATTCACGCATTCGATCCGCGATGATATCAAATTTAAATTCCCGTGTTTGGGTAAAAATCTCCGGATCCGGTTTAAATCGGATGATGGTTCCGGTATCATCCGATTTGCCGGTTGTCTTCAATGGAGTAACCGTTGCACCTTTTTGGAACTCCATCACATAAATATTTCCGTCCCGGTGGATTTCCGCCTGGAATTCAGAAGAAAGAGCATTCACACAACTGACGCCCACTCCGTGAAGTCCGCCAGACACTTTATAGGTATTCTTGTCAAATTTACCGCCGGCATGCAATTTGGTAAGAACCACCTCGACTGCGGGAAGCTTCAGTTTCTCGTGCTCATCTACCGGGATTCCCCGGCCATTATCCGCAACGGTAACAGACCCGTCTTCATGAATCGTAAGTTTCATGTAGTCACAATAACCGGCAAGAGCCTCATCGATCGAATTGTCGACCACTTCGTTGATAAGATGGTGAAGTCCACGCTGACCGGTATCTCCGATGTACATCGCCGGACGCTTCCGAACAGCCTCCAATCCCTCTAATACCTGAATATTGGACGCCTTGTAATCGGAGCTTTTGTTTCTTGCCATAATAATGGGGTTGAGTCTTTAGTGTAATAGCCGTCAGTTCGCCAGAAAATACCGCTTATAATAGCAAAATCAAAACAAGCAATGGTTTTTATCGGGAAAATATGAGATGGTGGCTTAGACCTGATTTTGCCGGTTTAGAACAAGAAAGCGGAAGGGGCCTGCTTCCCGGCTTTTTACAACTCAAACAGGAGGAATTACCCGGCGCCGTTGCAACCGTATGATAGGGGACGTATAGACGGGATCCGGTAATGCGAAAATAGGCGCCTGGCTGTAGCTGTGCAAGTATTTTTTAAAGCAGCCGGAAGCTCGCCGGGATTTAGCCGGCGGGGCGTCCCACAACAGGGATTCTTTTATGGAATTCAAGCTGCTCTTCAGGATTTCCGGCGAGATGGATGGACCCGAAGGTTTTTGCAAAATTTTATTATCAAATGACCGTTGAATTTATAGTTCTTTAGCGGTATTTTTCCATTCTGTTTTTGAAAATAAAAATGAACTAAATTTATGGCACGCAAAGACGATATTAGCGGCAAAGGACCATTGAATGGTTATCGTTCTTCAAAATCGAATAATAAGACCAAGCACCGATTCAAACTGAATCTGAAGAAGCGGCGTTTTTATATCCCTGAAGAAGATCGGTGGGTGACATTAAAAGTAAGTGCAAAAACTTTACGCACGATCAATAAAAAAGGAATTAGTGCAGTCCTGAAGGATGCAAAGAAAAAGGGAACACTTCTTAAAGAGGTATAGACATGGCTAAAGGCAATCGCATACAGGTTATTTTGGAATGCACGGAGAAACCGGGAAGCTCCAGGTATGTTACTACGAAAAATCGCAGAACGACACCTGACAGGATTGAGCTAAAAAAATATAATCCGGTTCTACGAAAACACACCGTTCATAAGGAAATTAAATAATAGAATCGACAGAATTTGAATTATGGCTAAGAAACAGGCATTTGGAGCAGAGGCAGAACAGTTAAAAGCTGCTCACCGGAAAATGGCAAAAGTAATTATTTCCACTAAAACCGGCAGAGGAAAGTTTGCCTACAGGGAAGCGATGGTTGACCAGGAATCTGTAAAAGATTTTATTGAGAAGAATAAGTCCTGAACATTTGGGACCTCCCGGGAGTAGGAAAGTCGTTTAAGGTTGCATCCGCATACGGGTGGAACCTTTTTTTTTGTGTACCTTCTTTTATAAGCGAGAAGTGAGAAAAATAAAAAGGCAAAACATGTTCGTATACGGATCATCCACTTGAATTCAGTTTCTGAGTCCTGTTAACTATTTTTTAATTTGAACGATTGAAACCCGATAAGAGAATGAGTATTAAAGATCGAATACTTGACGATATAAAAAAGGCCATGAAGGCAAAAGATTCAGACCAGTTAAGAGTCTTGCGTTCTATTAAATCCAAACTGATGGAGAAGGAAATCAGTGAGCGAAAAGGCGGGGAAGCATCTGCTATCCCCGACGAGCAGGCGGTAGAAGTATTGATGAAAGCAGCCAAACAGCGGCGTGAATCGATCGAACAATTTGAAAAAGGAAATCGTGAAGACCTTGCCGGGAAGGAAAAAACGGAACTCAAAGTCATCGAATCCTATCTGCCTGAAATGATGGATGAGGAGGAGGTCCGGGCAGTGGTCAGAGAAAAAATCAACGAGCTCGGAGCTTCAACGATGGCCGATATGGGGAAGGTCATGGGAGTTTTGATGGATGAACTGAAAGGAAAAGCCGAAGGTTCGACGGTCAGCAGTCTTGTCAAAGAGGAACTTTCAAACTGACCTGATGAATTGGCTTGATCTGGTTATACTGCTTCCCATCGGTTATTTTGCATACAGGGGTTTTGTAAATGGACTGGTGAAGGAAGTATTTAGTATTGCCGGTATTCTTCTGGCTGTATTTGTCACCTTCACCTATATGGATGAAGTTTCCGCTTTCCTGGAACCGTATATTCATCAACCCCGGGATATATTGATTTTGATATCCGGTGTTTTTCTTTTTATTGGAATCCTGGTGGTGGTTCATTTCACGGCTTTTCTGATCCGGAAATTACTGGAAGTGATCAAGCTGAATATCATTAACAGCCTGTTCGGTTTTGTATTCGGAGGAGTAAAGGCTGCTATCGTCATCAGTGCATTTCTCCTTTTTCTTGTTGGGTTTGACGTGCCTGACGATCAGGCCCGGAGTCAGTCATTATCCTATTCGCCCGTTATTCAATTGGCACCCAGGGCCTATAATGTGATTGCAAAAGTTTACCCCGGGGTGGATGACTTTGTATCCACGATCCGGGATACCCTTGAAGAATCGAATCCTATTCAAAATTTACCATTTTTTAATAGATAACTATGGCATTTTCGAAGATTGACGACCAGTTAGAAGTGATTAAAAGAGGTACGGTTGAAATTGTACCGGAGGATGAGCTGACTCAAAAACTGAAAAAGTCTAAAGAAAAAAAACAACCTCTCCGCATTAAATTGGGTTGTGATCCAACACGACCTGATTTGCATCTGGGACATTCGGTAATCTTGCGAAAATTGCGGCAGTTTCAGGACCTGGGGCATCACGCGATCTTGATCATCGGTGACTTTACTGCTTTGATCGGTGATCCCTCCGGACAAAATAAAACCCGTCCGGCATTAACCTCCAGGGAGATCAAGGAAAATGCAAGAAGTTATTTGGACCAGGCAGGGAAAATCCTGGACCTGGAAAGATTGGAAATCGTTTATAACTCCGAATGGCTGGGAAGCATGAAATTCCAGGATGTGATTCGCCTCAGTTCTAAACTGACGGTAGCCCGGATGATCGAGCGGGATGATTTTTCAAAGAGGTTTAAAAGCAATGAACCGATAGCCCTTCACGAATTTCTCTATCCCCTTGCACAGGGAGAAGATTCTGTGCATTTGAAATCAGATGTGGAACTGGGAGGAACCGATCAGAAATTCAACCTGCTGGTGGGACGAAATTTGCAATCGCAGGAAGGCCAGGATCCTCAAATATGCCTGATGATGCCCTTGCTCGTGGGTACGGACGGATCCAGAAAGATGTCCAAGTCGTACGATAATTACATCGGGATTGCCGAGGATGCAAAGGATATGTATGGGAAGGTTCTCTCTATTCCGGATCATCTGATTTATAACTGGTTTGAATTGTTGACGGATGTTCCCGTGGAAGAGCTTCCGGCGTATAAGGAAAAAGCTGAAAACGATCCCCGTAATACAAAACATGAGCTGGCACATATCCTGACGACGATGTATCACGGAGAATACTCTGCAAGGGAAGCCAGAAAGCATTTCGAGCAGACTGTCATCAACAAGGAAATACCGGACGATTCACTGACCCTTGCATTTGATGCCGGAAGCTCGCATCGTTTACTGGATGTCATCGCAAAAACAGAATTCACATCCAGCAATGGGGAGACCAAACGTCTTATGAAACAGGGCGGGGTCTCGCTTGATGATGAGAAAGTAACGGATATCGGTTTCGAACTGACTTTCGAGAAAGGGAAGAAGCATACCCTGAAAGTAGGCAAGCGAAATTTTGCCATTCTTGAAAGCCGGTAATCAAACACATATGAATTAAATACCGGTTTGTATTATACTTGAATGGAACCTTTTTTGATCCATTCTGTCGACCGGCACAGGGTTGGGTTTATTCGGGACTTCTTAAATCATCCCTGATCATACGACGGTTAAATTTGAATTAATCTTTCGAGATGGGTACACATTACAAAGGAACCAGGGATGAAGTCGTTACACTCAACGCTTTTATCAAACTCATGCGGGCAACGGAAACGGTTAACATTCATCTCAACCGGCATCTTGCCGAAAACAATTTAACGGTCAGCCAGTTCGGAACGCTTGAAGTTCTCCTTCACCTGGGTCCGCTGAATCAAAGTGCCATCGGTCAGAAACTTCTTAAAAGCGGAGGAAATATCACCATGGTGATCGACAATCTTGTAAAAAACAAGTGGGTAAAGCGGGAACGGGATCCTGAAGATCGAAGAGCGGTTCTCATCCATCTGACGGATAAAGGCAAAACCTTTATTGAAAATTTTTTCCCGAAGCATTTATCCAGGATCCGGGAGGAATTTTCCGTACTGACATTGGATGAAAAAAAAGAACTGGCCAGAATCTGCAAAAAACTTGGGAAAAAGGAATCTTGAGCCGTTCTTGTCGATCTCTGGCAGTTGATTTTTTAAACGTAAACAGGAGTTTACCTTTCCTCTTGCCCTCTTGCCCTCTTGCCTTGACTCCCCTTTCCTTTCTTTGATTTAAAGCATCCGTCTTCATGAAACTTCGTTTGAGATTCCGGGCATCGTATTCGTACGTGTTCAAGAGAGGGGGGTAGAACGGCAAAGGAAGTGCGGGTTTATTGAGAAAGAGGGTACTTCCATTCGTGTAAGGATTTCTACAAGAGCAGATCGTACAGATATGGAGAGACGATCTGAATATCAATTTCCCTGGGCGCGATATCCGGCTGTTCGAATGGCCTTTCTTCTCGCTTTGGGCATCCTGTTAACCGAAATAATGGTGCTTCCAGCCGCCATCTGGTTCATTCTGTGGGCAGCTTTATTTGGAGTTTGGGCCAGTTTCGAATATCTGGCACGCACTACCCTGAAAATTAGCTGTCAAGGTTTAACAATAGGCACTTATTTGCTTCTTCTGGTCCTTTTCGGAAGCTGCCTGGCCGAAGCTGACCGGCTTCGAAGAAGGGGAGAAAAAGAGCCGGCAAAGAAGCTGGAGTTATTTAGCTGGGAAGAAATTTCAATAACCGGGGTGATAAACGAAGTTTATCCTGCCTCATCCGGCCGGCCGACCCTGACCCTGTCAGCGGAGAGTTCTGTGATCGAAGGAAGGATCTGGAGAAAAAAATTTAAGATCCGGCTTTATGGACGAAATGAACTGTACCGGGATCTGCCGGAATTCGAAATCGGGTCCCGGCTGACCGCCAGGGTCAGGCTCTTTCCTCTTTCCGAACCGCTAAATCCCGGACAGTTTAATTATAAAGGTTATCTGGAAAGCCGGGGTATTCATCTCCATGGAGAAATATCGGAGATTCTGGAAAGTCAGGAGCCGGCCGGCAATATTTCCTGGATTTATATAAGAAGAGAATTCCACAGGAAAATAGATGTTCTCTTCCGGGGAAATACAGGTCCGTTGGCAAAAGCTCTTCTTACAGGATACAAACAGGAACTGAATGTGGATGAAAGGAGGAGATTCTCCCGCGCCGGCCTTTCGCATTTGATGGCTGTATCCGGATTACATGTCGGCTTCATCATCGCACCCATCTGGATGGTGTTGTCCTGGTTAAGACAGCTACCCTATGGGAAGGTGATCGGGTTGATCCTTCTGATCACCACTCTTTTCGGGTTTGCAGGGTTGACGGGTTTCAGTGCATCCGTTAATCGAGCTTCCCTGATGCTGGGGTTGTTGGCTGTCGGGAAATTGTTTCACAAAGTCAGGGATTCGATGAATTTGATGGGAGCGAGCGCTCTGATTCTCTTGATCCTTCAACCGAACGGGATCTATCAAATTGGATTCCAGCTTTCATTTGCTGCCGTCACTGTGATACTGTTGACGCTTCCGGTCATCTACCCTATGATTCCCAATAATTGGAGAAGGGGGTTCCGGGGAAAATGGTTGATGGTCGTGTCGATTTCATTCGTTGTGCAATGGGGGCTTTATCCCATACTGGTTCATTACTTCCATGAATATTCTTTGATCGGGCCGCTCGCCAATGCCCTGGTAGTTCCGGTGCTTGCCGGAGTCGTTCCCTTCTCATTGATTCTTCTCTTCCTGTTTGATTTCTGGCCTGCCGGAGTCTTGTGGCTGAACCTGCCGAACCAGGGGTCGTTACACTACATTCATTCGGTTGCTGACGTTCTGGGTGAGTGGCAGGGAAGCTGGATCGAAGCCGCTCCTTCCGGCGGCTGGATCTTTATGATCTGGTTTTTATTATTCGCTTTGCTTTCATCCAGCAGGATTCCGGCACTCAGGTGGAAAATTTTAATCGGTTTGTTATTCGTATTCTTTCTGTATCAGATCCAGGTCCTGTCAAAGAGAATGTCCCCTTCAAAACTGGAGGTGGCAGTTTTGGATGTAGGGCAGGGAGATGCAATTTTTATTAAGACTCCGGCGGGCAAGAACTGGATGATTGACACAGGCCGGGGGTCCTCCGATTCCAACAGCGGTGAGCAGGTGATTTTACCCTATTTAAAGAGCAAAGGAGTCAAACGCCTCCACGCAGTCATATTAACGCATCCCCATGCCGATCATCTTGGTGGAATGAAGTCCCTGATTGAGGAAATTCAAATCGACACGATTTATCAGAACGGATATCCCTATCGGTCTGTTTTGTATGAAGATTTTCTCCGGCAAAGTAAAGAGGCGGGGATTCCCCTTAAAGCTCTCAAATCCGGACAGATTCTTCAGCCGGATCCTTCCATCCGGATGTATATTCTGGGTCCGGTGAATACCGGTGAGCCGGCAGCATCCCCTAACGATCACTCTGTCGTTTTGAAACTGGTGTATCACCAAACAAGCTGGCTGTTCCCCGGGGACGCGGAGAAGGTGCAGGAGGAAAGGCTCGTAAAGAGATACGGGGATTTTCTACGTTCGGATTTCCTGAAGATTGCCCATCACGGCAGTCAAACCAGTTCCCATCAGCTATTTCTGAGGAAGGTTCATCCGTCTGTCGCCGCAGGATCCCTTGCATTTCGTAATTCTTATGGCCATCCTCATCCGGATGCCATTAGGCGTTTAAAACAATATTTGGACGATTTATACTTTACAAGTCTGGAGGGAGGTTTGATTTTTGAAAGTGACGGAAGGAAGATTGAACGAAAATACTGGCATTAGAAGTTTGAACCCGATGGCTGGATCCTGTAAATTCGAGGGTTAATGTAAATGATGGCAAGTAGATCTGAATGGTTAAAAAAAAGGAGGAACAACCGGGTTTTGAAGAAGCTTTAAAAAAGCTCGAAGCAATTGTGGAAAAGCTTGAAGATCCGGATGTATCCCTTGAAGAATCAATCGAATTGTATGAAGAAGGGGTGGAACTTTCCCGTTACTGTTCCGAATCACTGGAGGAAGCTGTTCTGCGGATCGAAAAAATTAATGAAAAATCGGAATCTGAATCAGGAACGGATCAATAAATGAAGGAAATAAAAAAACCGACTCCCGGTTCTTTATTATCGGATATTCATTCACCGGCCGATCTGAAAAAACTCAAACCCGAACAGCTTCGGGAAGTCTGTGATCAACTCAGGGATTATATTATTGAGACCGTTTCGATTCACGGCGGACATTTTGGTGCCAGCCTGGGGGTCGTTGAACTGACGGTTGCCCTTCACTATATCTATGATACTCCTGAAGATCTGCTTCTGTGGGATGTAGGCCATCAGGCGTACGGGCATAAAATTCTTACCGGAAGGCGAGAGATTTTTCATACAAACCGCCAGTATAAAGGACTTTCCGGTTTCCCGAAACGATCGGAAAGTGAATACGATACATTTGGAGTGGGCCATTCAAGTACTTCCATTTCCGGAGCTTTGGGGATGGCGGTTGCAAGGGACCTTGACAAATCCGATAAAAAAGTCGTTGCCGTGATCGGGGATGGCGCCATGACTGCGGGACTTGCATTCGAAGGCATGAACAATGCCGGGGCGCTGGACAGGGATCTGCTGGTTATCCTGAATGACAATAACATGTCGATCGATCCGAACGTGGGGGCACTGAAAGAATATCTGGCTGAAATCACTACGAGCAAGACGTTCAATAAGCTGCGGGATGAAATTTACGATCAGCTTGGGCATTTCAAGAAAGCCGGTGACAAAATGAGGAAAGTCGCCTCGAGACTGGAACGGGCGATTACTGCAGCAATGACTCCGGGAGCTTTATTTCAGGCACTCGGATTCAAGTATTACGGGCCGGTAGACGGCCACAATGTGGATACTCTTCGGCGGCATCTTGAAGATTTGAGGACCGTATCCGGTCCCAAGTTGTTGCATATCGTGACGGTGAAGGGAAAGGGTTTTGCTCCTGCGGAAAGGGAGCAAACCAAATGGCATGCACAGAGCAGTCCGTTCGACAAGATTACCGGCAAATCCTTGGTTCCTCCAGACAAAAAGGTTCAACCCCCCAAGTATCAGCATGTTTTTGGCGAAGCCCTGGTAGAACTTGCGGAATCGGATGAGCGGATTGTCGGGATCACTCCAGCGATGCCAAGCGGATCCAGTCTTTGGCCGATGATGAAGGCTTTTCCCGAACGTTCCTTTGATGTAGGAATCGCCGAACAGCATGCGGTAACTTTTGCTGCCGGCCTGGCTGCTGAAGGTAAAAAGCCGTTTGCCGCTCTCTACTCAACTTTCCTGCAGCGGGCCTACGATCAGGTGATCCACGACGTTGCGGTACAGAAACTCCCGGTGGTTTTTTGTATTGACCGCGCCGGCCTGGTGGGGGCCGACGGACCGACGCATCACGGCCTGTATGATATTTCCTATCTGCGAGCAGTTCCGAATTTTATCGTCTCCTCACCCTTGCATGAACAGGATTTGAGAGACATGATGTATACCGCTTCCAAATATGAAGAATCGGCTTGGGCGATTCGATATCCGAGGGGACGCGCTACGGGAATGGAAACCCGAAAAGAGTTTAAAGCGATGGAAATCGGCAAGGGCGTTTGCTTGCGTGAGGGGAATAACGTTGCCGTGCTGAGTTTTGGCCCGATTGGAAAATATGTGATTGAAGCGGCCGACCGGCTGGGCGAAGAAGGGATTCAAATCGGACATTTTGATATGCGCTTTGCAAAGCCCCTTGATACCGGCCTGATCGATGAAATCCTCCGTAATTACGATGCGATTCTTACTCTTGAAGATGGAACGCGGCTGGGAGGATTCGGATCGGCTGTTGCTGAATATGTTGTGTCCAGGCCGGAACGGGTTCCTGTTAAAATATTGGGAGTGCCCGACAGAATTGTAGAACATGGAACCCAGCGGGAATTGCATGATGAAGTCGGCATCGGCCCGGAGGGCCTTCTTGTAGAGATCAAAGAGGCTTTGGAGGTCGGGCAGAAAGCTTAGATGAAGTCAAGAATTCTGAGGCCAGAGGCGTAAAGTAAATGATCAAACGTCTGCAAACAGGGCCCCTGGCTTATCCGCCGTTTCATGGATTTCAGCCCTTTACCCCTGATTCCTGCATTTTCCGAAAGACTTTTGCTGGAAACCTGGATTTTACAAACTATTGTCAGCCGCTGCGAGTTTTTCTCTATGGTCTATACCCTGAGTGACTTTGACTACGATCTTCCCGAAAAATTAATTGCCCAGGAGCCGTCACGTCCCCGGGACCATTCCAGGCTTCTTGTCTATGACCGGCAGAGCGGTTTGATTACGGACGACTTCTTCTATCATCTTGCCCATTATCTTCCGGATCAGTCTACACTTGTTGTGAACAACAGCAAGGTGGAGAAGTGCCGGTTGTTGTTTGACGACGGCTCGATGGAAATTTTTGTATTGAATACCCTCAATGACCGGACGGTTGAAGCACTCGTCCGCCCCGGAAAGAAGTTTAAAGAAGGGGAAACGATTCAATTGGCTTCCGGGATTGAAGCCGAGGTGCTCTCTATAGCGGATGACGGCATACGGACTCTTCTGTTAAACCGTCCGTTAGATGACTCTGCTTACGATCCCTTCCGGGCAACTCCCTTCCCTCCCTATATTGAACAGAATGAGTCTCTGTCTGACGAATACCAAACAGTTTACGCTCAACAATCGGGCAGCAAAGCGGCTCCCACAGCCGGCCTGCATTTCACTGATCACTTGATCGAGGATCTCAAGAAAAAAGGATACGGCTGGGAGGAGATCACCCTCCATGTTGGGCTGGGGACATTTGCGCCGGTTAAAACAGAGAATATTGATGAGCATACTATGCACAGTGAATGGTATCGCCTGGGTGAGGAAACGGCTGACCGTTTGAATCAGGCAGAACATATTACAGCGGTGGGAACCACGAGCGTTCGGGTACTGGAGTCGGCCTTGAACACCCATAGGCGGTTTTCGCCGGCAAGCGGGGAAACAGACATCTTCATCACCCCCGGATACCGGTTTAAAGCCGTGGATTCCCTGATTACCAATTTCCATCTTCCCAAAAGCACATTGTTAATGCTTGTTGCTGCTTTTATGGGGTACGATGAGATGCGACGGGTATACCGGCATGCCATACACGAAGAATACCGGTTCTATTCGTTTGGCGACGGTATGTTGATCGTTTAGGGAATAGGTAGGTGAGAGATGTTAGGTCTTTTTTCATCTCAACCGGAGGAATGCAAAATGGGTTTGATTTTTTTCTATAAACTTGAATCGACTTTCAGCAATAACGAGAAACTATTACCTATTCCCTCTCTCCTAACATCTCTTACCTGTCACCTGTCATACTGTGCCTGGTAAGCTTTTGTGATTTTTTGGTTCATATGCCGTTTGTAATTTTGATATTCATACCGGCTCACTGTGAATTCCGAATGATATTCACCATCATTACAGTCCACTTTTAACCGCTTCGGATCCTCCGTCTCGGTAATGGTGACATTGATTTTACCCAGTTTATAAGACTCTACCGTATTCAACATAGTATTTCAGTAAACAGTGATCAGTGTGTCAGTTTACAGGTTGATCTTCAAAAATTTTGGAGTGAATTCCTTACAGGATTCCCTTCATGCTTTTCACTTTTGCGTGTAAAAAAAGCACTTTTGCCTTTTGCGTTCTGCCTTTCGCTTCGTGTGCAAAAAAATGAGCACTTCCGCCTTTTCACTTTTCCCTTTTCACTTCTGCATTCTGACATTCCAATGGGGAACTTCCATGCCGGAGTCTCCGCTCATGAGATAGGTATCGAACCAGCGAAGCATGCGCAAATTGTAGTCATATCTTGCCGTGGCACTTGCATTTCCATGGCCTTCACCCGGGTAATAGACAAGCCGGAGAGGCAGTTCCGGTTTGCGAACTTTCAGATGGCGGTAGAGTTCCATCGACTGACCCGGATGCACCCGGGTGTCTTCCGCTCCATGCAGGATCAGCAAGGGGGTTTGAGCGCGATTGACCCAGTATACCGGGCTTCTCTCAAGAAACCAGTCCCAATCATCCCAGATACGTTTTTGGGCGTGAACCAGGTAGAGCTCTTCGGGAATATCACTGGTACCCCATTTGGACAGATTATTGCTGATTCCTACAAACATGACCGAGGCGGCAAAACGGTTGGAATAATACGTACTCATCCAACCGGAAGCATATCCGCCGTAGGAGCCTCCTGTTACCCCGATTCGGTTTTCATCTGCAATTCCGGCATCGATCAGGTAATCGATGCCGTCAACGATATCGTCAAATTCTTTTCCTGCAAGGTCCGCCTGGCTGCTGTAAAGAAATTCGATCCCGCGGCCGGTACTCCCCCGGTAATTCGGATAAAAAACACCATAACCCGCAGCGGCTCCCATCTGTCCGGGGGCAGAATAAGAGGTAAGCCATCCATTGCTGTAATGGGCTTCGGGTCCGCCGTGAACCTGCGTGATAACCGGAATAGACGTTCCCTCACGGTAATTCAGGGGATAGATCAGCATCCCCTCGATTTCAAATTCACCGTCCCGCGTTGTATATCTGACAACTTCATGCTTCCCCATTTCAACCTCCTCCAGCCATGGGTTGGTATGTGAAAGCCGGACCGGTTCACTCTCGTCCTGCTTTTTTAAATAGACTTCCGTCGGGTGTTCCGGAGTTTGAGCGGTAAATACAACCTGTTGATTTCCGGCAGGGTCGAACGAGGTTAAAATGGGTCCGCCGGTTCCGATCATCTTCCGCTTTTCTGTCCCGTCCGGACGCAGGGTGCCATATGAACTCCAGACTCCTTCACTTGCAATGAAATGAATTCGATTGTTTTCAAGCCAGGCAATCTGCTCATATTTGCCTTCGAAACCGGAATCAATAATTTGAGGAGTTCCGCCCCCGGCAGAAACGATCAGAATACGACCGTCAATCGGATCGTTGCGGTCCCTTCCGGCCCTGAGAGCCAGCCGTTTGCTATCCGGGCTCCATTCGATTTGGCCGATTTTTCCTTCATTATTAACCTCGGCTGTGACCTCCAGGGAGTGAGTGTCCAGGATAAAAACCTGCTGAAACATATAATAGTCATCAATATGGGGAGTCGGAGCAGCGGAAACAGCTATCCTGCCGCCGTCCGGACTCCAGCTTAGCAGGTAAATGGATCCATCCACCTGGAGTTCCCGGGCTGAACTGTTTTCATTCCGGACATCTGCTATATAAGTGCGTCTTTGCGGAATATTTTCTTCAAAAATATCCGGCGAATAAGGAAGTACAGACGAGGATTCGGGCAATGGTTCAGGAGCCATAAAAGCAATGCGGTTTCCGTTATCCGCCCATTCGTAACCCGCTATATTGGTTGGGTGGGAGTACCGTTTCACAGCTTCTCCGCCATCGAGTGGAATTTCATAGAGGGAGCGCGAGTCATCGTCTTCCCGGCGGGTCAGGAAGGTAATACTCTCATGATTTGGCCTGAAGGCGATATTGCCAACACTGGAAGTGCTATAATAAGGCCGGGTTTCCCCGCTTTCCACATCCAGGACATAGAGGTGGGATCGAGCCGGCCGGTTCTCCTTTTCAGGGTCAGCCGGCACGCTGACCGTATAGGCAATGTGATGGCCATCTGATGAGATCACAGCACTGGATACTGTTTTGATTTTAGCAATTTGTTCGGGTGTTAATCCTTCTTGGGCTATCGCCGAAGCGGAAAAAAAGAATAAAAGGATGACCGCGAGGGCCGGCTTTATCCCTTGCCGGATTTGAATACGGATCAGGGTAACCATACAATTGTATAACATTATTTTATAAAAATTGGATTCAGGGTTTATTCAAACTGTTCACTAAAAGACCCGCTTTGAAATCAGGCTAGTAATATAAAGATATGGAAAGGTATACCGGGATCTTTCTGTTAATCACTTGAATGTAAAATAGTAAGGAATAAATTGAATGGCTGAAAATAATCCGGATCGGAAGGATTACAATTCTCAGGTCCTGTTTTAAAAACATCCGGTTGGGTCATCAGGGTTTTAGCTCTTGAAAACTCAAATCGGATGATGTGCATATAGGTCTTGGGAATGGACCTTTAGCGACTCCCGGATGTTTTGTCGACGAACGATTCAACAACCTCCGGCAGAATCAAACTGGCAGAATAGTATGATTTCGCCGATAAGCGTTAATGATCTTTTTCAAAACCGCTACAATTTGTTTTGGAAAAGCGGATAAATGGTAAAATATTCAGGGAGAGCATTTGATGATAAGGAAGAAACGGATTCAGGCCTTACAACAATCAATTTAAAATTCACACAAGCAAGCGATATGGATAGGAAAAGTTTTATCAAAAAAAGTTCGGCAACCGGGCTCGGTTTTTCATTCATGCCATTCGGCACCCTAAAAGTCGGGGAGACGTTAACAGCCGGCCGGCCGGCCTCAAAAACTGAGCCTAATCCAAGTACGAAAAAGAAGATTATTGTTGCAGGAGCCGGCATTGCAGGTTTGTGTTGTGGGTATGAGTTAATGAAACGGGGTCATGAAGTTGTTGTGATGGATGCCTCGGGCCGTCATGGCGGTCATGTTTTTACCAGCCAGGAAGGGTTATCCGACGGACTTTATGTGGACTATGGAGCCGAGGGGTTTACGAAGCCCTGTTATGACAGGTTCTGGGAGTACACGGAAGAATTTGATCTGACCGTCCGTCCTTACAGGCACAGAATCAACCGGCTTACGAGAATTGACGGCGAATATTATACGGATGAAGAACGCATGAAAATGCAATTCGATCGGGCAAAAGAGTTGGGCGGGTTTAACGAGAGGGAATCGAACTACCTCTCTTCAAACCCGTTATGGGATTTGGAATCCCTTTACCTGAACCCGTATTTCGAAAAGTTTACGGACGATTATCAGCCCTTCGGATTGGGGCTGGATGAGCTGGATTTTATTCCGGCTTCCGAGCTCTTTGAAAAGGAAGGGGCTTCCCCGGCAGCCCTTGATTATTTTGGCGGGAATAATATTTCTGCCCTGTTTAAAATTTGGCAGTCCTATATCCTGAAAGTCCGTGGACTTCCCCAATACCACGCCGAACACCTTTACCGGCTTGAAGGGGGCAACCAGGTTATGACGAATGCGTTTGCAAAACGGTTGGGCACTCGGGTCAGACTGGCCTGCCGAATCCATGAAATCGAGCAGGGGGATACCGGAGTCACAGTGGCTTACGAAGAGTTCGGCGAAAACAAAAAGATGTCGGCCGATTTTGTAGCCAGTTGCCTGCCGGTGCCGGCACTCAGAAATATCATGGTTACGCCGGACTGGCCGGAAGAAAAACGGTTCATTTTAGACAATCTAACCTATTCTTCCTACCCGCGTTTTGCTTTCCAGTCGCGGACAGAATTTTGGCGGGAAGATGATATCAGTATCAATATTCAATTCAACCATCCGAACCTGAACAGCATTTGGCAGGTAGCGGAAGAAGTGGATACACCCCGGGCTGTATTAATGGCTACCGGGGCACCGGGGATCTCTCCCATGCGGGCGCTGGATACTTTCAGGGAACTTTATCCCGGCGACCGTTCCAATGTGAATATTGAACAGGCTCTGGTGAAAGACTGGACACAGGATCGTTTCGCGCCGAGTTGCGAGCGTCAGTCGTTTCCCATTGGAACCCTGTCTAAATTCTGGCCTCATGTAATGACTCCTTACGGCAGAATTCATTTTGCTGGGTCCTATGCCGATAATAACAATTGGGGAATGGAAGCCGCTACCAATTCTGCAAACAGGGTAGCTGAGGCGATTGATCAGGCCTGAACCGGTGAATGATGATTGGAGCCTATCCATAACCATGCGTGTACTATCTGTTTGTTTTTTTATCATCTCTGGGGCGGGGGTCGTTTGCGGGACTTCTATTATAGACAGCTTTTCGATGGGCCCGGATAAATATGAACCTAATAGTTCAACGACCGAGAAGAGGGTCACGATCGGAGGAGTGATGAGTGGAGATCCGGGATCAGCCAGCTTCGCTTTATCCGGACAAGCCGGGGAGAATTCCCCTCCGGAGGTGAGAATGACAACTCCTGAACACCTTGAAACATTTGCCTGGGGCGAACAGGTCCGCTATTCAGTGATCGTTTCGGATGAAGAAGATGGAGAATCCCGGTATGGTGAGATTCCTCCGAATGAAGTCCTGCTCGAAATTGAATATCTGCCGGAAGAAGACGAAGAAACTCAGAAAACAGAACCTGATTCCCTTTCCGGTTTACCCAAAAACCTGAAGGATCCGGAGGGGTTGTCATTCATCAGAGGTTCTACCTGTTTTGGTTGTCACGGGGATAAAACCAGGGTCGTCGGACCTTCATTTTCTGATATTTCCAGTCGTTATGAGGCGGTTCAACCGGTTATAGACAATCTTGCAAATCGGATTATCAAGGGAACAACGGGGAATTGGGGAAGTGTTGAGATGCCCTCCCATCCTGATTTTTCGCAGGAGGAAGCCAGGCAGATAGCTGAGTATATTCTTGAACAGGGCGGGAACGATCGCCGCTGGATATATCCAGGTATAGAAGGTGTTTTTCGGATTATGGAAAAGCCGGAGGGAGTTACAGGCGGCATCTATCTTCTCACTGCAAGCTACAGGGACCAGGGAGTTGAGGAGGACTCCGCATCGGGAAAACGAGGGTCCCATTCAATTCTGCTCAACATCACCGATGAGCCATAGTATTCCATTCTCTTCGGAGGATGCTTCTCACGCTCGGCTCAACGGATCTTTTTGTATTCGGATTCCCTGATATCATGCGGAATATTCGCTAAATAAGCCGGCCGACAGGTTTTGATCTTGAACAAACCCCCCGGTTTTTCAAAGCCTTCGAGAGATAAAATGCCCGCAAATTTCAATCTGACGGGTGACGCACCACTCACTTGATCTATTCGACTCAAAAAAAGGCCGGGTGGGTACACAATCCGGAAAAAGTCGTTAACTTTCTGCAACCCCAGACGACAAAGCATTATTTAGGAATCGGCTCAGATCCATCGTCCCCATATAGCCCCGACGTTTATCAATTACATTGCCCTCGGCATCCAATACGACTGTAAACGGAAATGCAGTCACTCCCATTTGTGCGGCAAATTCCCGTTCGGTAAGGGGCTCTCCCTTGTAAGTGATCATTTTGTCGGAGTTGCCGTCAATTTTAACGGGGTGGTAGCTGCGGTCGATCAATGTGCGGATGGTTTCCGATGGATAAACTTCACGCTCCATTTGCCTGCAAAACCGGCATCCAACTTCATAGATATCGATAAGGATCAGTTTTTCGCTCTCGTTTGCCTCAGCCATTGCATGATCCAGAGGCATCCATTCCGGAGCATTATCGATCTCCTCCGGGAGGATCTGATGGATCGAAAAATAGAAAAATATAGCAAGGAAACCTGCTATCAGCGAACCTATGAGTATTTTTCTTTTCATAATCGGTAAATTGTAGTGCTTGTGTACCAGGAGGTTTTCAAGCCCGCCTGCCGGGGATTTCCCAAATGTTTATCGTTGCGCCCGGCCCGGTGATAAAAATTACCCGTCACTGAAAATCGATGGAAACTTCGGTTGAATCCTCAACCTGGAAAAACCTGATTTCTTCCGGTCGCTCCCGTGGAGAGAGTTCTGTAAATTTCCGGTTACAATAGCTAACGATTTAAAGTTACATCAATTTTGTGAGATGTGAAAAACAACCGGCGGCTTCGATTCATTAAATAAGCGACCCCGGATTTACCGGGATCGCTTTGAGGATAAATCAGGTAAAAAGTGGCTGTTCAGGAAACAAGCTTATTCGGTTCCAGTCGCTGCTCCGCCTCCGCCATGTTGCTGGCCTGCAATGAAAAGTGCAGCGCCCGCCAATGCAGTATCCTTCAGGAACGGCGTCATGTCTCCTTCAAGTGCTGAAGGAAGGTGAATGGTGAGCGCAAAGATAAGAAGCATGAGTGCCAGCAGATTGCAAGCCAGCCTTGTCTCCTTTTCGATCAATATGCTGATGCATGCCAGCAGAAATCCAAGGCCGGTCAGATACACCCAGAAAACTCCCCCCGGGATGTAACCGGGTACATATCCGGCCATCATGTTTGCATTGAGTAAGTGTAGAATTCCGAAAACACCAAATGGCAGCGCATATAACCAACGTGATAGAGTTGAATTTATCCAGTCCATTGTCTCCTCCGGTTTTGTTTTGATTGATTCATGTTTAGGGTAAACAGATGAGTTCCCTGTATCATTTCGTTCAATGTTAAACAAAAAACACAGAAATCAAAACTTGAAGTGGAATAGACTGAACTGCCTGTACTCTGGAGGTAACCAGGAAGTGAAAAGCGATGTTTCCGGGAAGGCTTTTTTGAAACAACTATTATCAATTTAAGGGGGTTGACCCCTTCAAACCAAATAAAAATCTTTCTTAATAACTAATCTATAAGTAACAGTAATTAATATGGAATTTCAGGATAGTTTTATTAAACTAATAATAAGTTTTGAAAACGGAATACATGGATTATGCCTAAAAGAATTGGTGATTTAAAGCTTTATTCGGTGGATGATCTGCATGAAATGCTGGGGATCAGCAAAATGACTCTCCGTTCTTACCTGCGGAAGGGAAAGTTGAAAGGCAGAAAATTGGGGGTTCAGTGGTTTGTAACAGAAGAATCAATCAGGGCGTATTTTGAAGAGCCGAATGAAGAATCCTCTGCTCCGCAAAAAAGGAAAAGCTACAGATATGTATTGCAAGGCATCAACGACCTTGTAAGTGAAACGGAAGAGTGTGATACGATTGAGGAGACGATTTCGTGTATTAACAGTCAGGCAATTATCAGTTTATTTCAGGTGGCTGTGGTTGACCGGGAAAATGAAGAAATTGTTGAATTGGTAAAAGCCCGGGATTTTCTGGAAAGATATGGGTGATCCCGGTACGATTCTGTCATACACTGTTTTGTGCTGAACGGGTTTAAGGCCCTTTGTATTTTCATAATAAAGCTCATTGAACCCTGGGGGTTATGTTGAAACTGGAGGATACGAAACTGGAAGTGTTCACATTCGGAGAAGAACCGGATGATAAATTCTATTGCCTGGTAAATCTGAAAGTGAGTCCGGACGGACTGAATTTAAGTAAATTGAAATTGTCGGACCCCCGTAATTTTGACCAGTTGTTGAGTGAAGCCGGCTGCCTGGTGATGTTGACGCAGGATGAGATGAATGAATTGATCGGCAGGGGGGAATTAAAGGCAGAGGATCTTCATTCGGAGCTTTACGAGCTTTGTAAAAAAGAGGGCATTATTCATTAAATTCCACAGGAAAGGGGTGAAATTTCTTCCACCACATTCTGGTTTTTGTGAGAGTGCTAATGGTTTTGCTATCGCTGATCTCATTATTTTGAATCATCGAAAGGGCTTCGGAAAAAGGTATTCGTACATTAATGACAAATTCATCGTCGTCTGATTGTTGGTCAAGCTGGATTAAATCCCATGCAACATATATATGAATAATTTCATCAGAGTAGCCGATGGCGGGATAAAAATGACCTACGTATTCAATAGAGCCGGCTTTTAGACCGGTTTCTTCTTTGGTTTCACGAATGGCGGTCGTGACAGGAGATTCGCCAGGATCGATTTTCCCGGCGGGGACTTCATAGAAGATCTGCTTTACGGGATACCTGAATTGCCTGATGAGCATGATGCTTCCATCCCTGAACACCGGTAGAATTGCACAGGCTCCGGGATGCTTGATCCATTCACGGCTCGACTCGGTTTCGTCCGGAAGTTTTACCTGGTCCTTGAATACATGGAGGAGCTTGCCCTTGAAAATTTCCCTGGAATGGAGAGTGGATTCCAGGAGTTGGTTTTGGGTATCCGATAAATTTTGTTTCATAAGGCTGGAATGGGTCGCCGATAAAGGTTTTGAGCGTTTGAAGAGTACGTTTAAGGATGCTTGTACGGGAAATATATAAGAGTAGAATCAATCCATAAAAAAACTGTACTTTTATTCTCTTTGTGATTCAGAAAAACTGATAAATGACGAAACACAAACTTACAAATATAGACGGACGCAAAATATCAGTTAAAGATGACATCTTCACCTGGTCAAATTTCATTTCATTTACAAGGCTTCTGGTGGCGTTTCCGATCATTTATCTCCACATTCAAAATAACTACCAAGTAAATACCCTGATCGTCGGTTTAATTTTAGTGGGTATATTGTCTGATTATCTGGATGGTTTGGTGGCCCGGAAAAGAAATGAAGTTTCGGAATTGGGGAAAGCGCTGGATCCGGTGGCAGATAAAATGATGGCCGTGGTCTTGTTTGGCTACACGGTTTGGCTGGGCTGGATTCCGGTCTGGTATTTTGTACTGGGAGTTACCCGGGATTTGTTAATCGTGGCCGGTTCGGCATATATAAAGTGGCTTCGCGGTAAAGTGGCCATGGCTGTCATGTCGGGCAAAATTTCGGTGAATGTAATGGCCCTTTATTGGGTGTCCGTGTTCTTTTTTCCCGGAGCCGATCAGGCACATCTTTTTTTTATGATCTGCTCGGCCATCTTAATGGTTGTTTCATTTATACATTACTTTTACCGGTTCGATCAAATCAGAAAAGGAGCGGAGTATAATTGAGTGAAAAGGAATTTCTTCAGAATTGATAACAAATTGTTAAAACAATGAGCTGGTTAGATAAACTTGGATTAAAGAAAAAGGAAAAACTGGATAAAGGCGTGGAGAAAAGCCGTGAAGGCTTGATGCAAAAACTTGGCAAAACCTTTGTCGGGAAAAGCCAGGTGGATGATGCAATCCTGGATGAGCTGGAGGAGATCCTGATTACTTCTGATGTCGGCGTGAAGACAACACTGGACATTATTACCCGAATTGAGGATCGGGTGGCAAAAGATAAATATCTGACTGAAAATGAATTGCAGCAGATTCTGAAGGAAGAAATTATTGCTCTCCTGAAAGAAAACAAACCGGATCAACCGGCTGAATTCAGCGCCCGGTTCCCGGTAGTTCCTCATGTAATTCTGGTTGTAGGGGTAAATGGTGTGGGCAAGACGACTACCATCGGAAAACTGGCCTATTTATATAAAAAAGCTGGTAAAAGTGTGGTTTTGGGAGCGGCGGATACGTACCGCGCTGCGGCGGTTGACCAGTTGAGGATCTGGGGTGAAAGAGCCAATGTGCCGATTATTCAACAGGGACAGAATGCGGATCCTGCTGCAGTGGCCTACGATACGGTCGCTTCTGCCAATTCGAAACAAAACGATGTGGTTCTGGTTGACACGGCCGGACGGCTTCATAATAAAAAATCATTGATGGAAGAACTTGGCAAAATCAAACGGGTCATGGGAAAAGTCGTTAAGGGGGCTCCCCATGAAGTATTATTGGTTCTGGATGCTTCGACCGGCCAAAATGCAATGCAGCAGGCCAAGGCATTTACGGATGTTGTGGAGATTACCGGACTGGTTCTTACCAAGCTCGACGGAACGGCGAAAGGTGGGATTGTGATCGGCATTTCAAACGAGTTGAGCGTGCCGGTCAAGTATATTGGAGTCGGTGAAAAAATTGAGGATATGCAGATATTCGACCGGGCGGCATTTGTCAATGCATTGTTCGGGGACGCTTAGAAAGGGAAAATATCGAGAGGGGTACTGACTGCAGATTGTATATAAGGTTTGGAGCCTGTTTCAAGAAAATGTGAGAATTTGCCGGCTGGAAAAAATGCAGTGTGGAGAATGAAATAAAGTTGTCAGCTTTCAGTCTGCTGGTGTCAGCCTAACGATACCCGGTTTTCGAACGTTTAAGAACATATTTTGCAGGTTCAAAATTTAAAGGGGAGGTACTTCTCACTTTTGCGTTCTACCTATTCACCGGGGCAGGTTTTTTGTAATCTCGATAAACTCCTGGTTGTCAACAACCGGACGTCCTTCATAGTTGGCAACTTTTACCGTTGAGGAAAACAGGAGCCCGGCCGTTTTTGTGAGTTTTGGCAAATCAACTTTTTCTACGTGATCCGAAGGCTGGTGATAATCTTCATGGACTCCCGTAAAAAAGAAGACAAAGGGAACTCCGAGTCTGCCGAAATTCCAGTGGTCACTTCTCCGATAAAACTGGTTGGGATCCTGAAGGTCGTTGTAGTGGTAATCAAGCCGTAAATTCACACTTTCATCATTGGCGACGTGAACCAGGCTGTCCAGTTCTGCCGAGATGATATCTCCACCGATGATATATACATAATCCGAATCTCCCTTTTCAAGGTTCCGGGAGTCACTGCGTCCGATCATATCTGCATTAAAATTGGTAACGGTCTGTTCAATAGGAATGGCAGGGTGATCCGAATAATAGCGGGACCCGAGGAGTCCTTTTTCTTCTGCCGATACATGCAGGAACAGGACACTTCGTTTGGGCCTTACTCCTTCTTCGGCCGCTTTCGCCAGGGCATTGGCAACCGACATGAGCGCAACGGTTCCGCTGCCGTTGTCGTCTGCACCGTTGTTGATGCGATCGCCGGATTCGTCTGGCTGGGTAATTCCGATATGGTCATAGTGTGCCATCAAAACCACGACTTCTTCCCTTACCTCGGGATCAGATCCTTCAATCATCGCAACAACATTCTCAGATTCAATTTCCCGGGTACCCATATAGGGATCGTATTCCAGAAGATAGTCCAGATCAAAGGGCTCGAATTCCCTGATATTCCGGGTTGTCTTTTCCCGAAGCTGATTCAAATCTTCCCGGCTCTCAAGGCCGAGCATTTCAACAGCCATCGTCGGACTGATTTGCATGAATCCTTTTGGGTAGCCGGAGGCTGAAGTGGAATCATCCAGGTATTTGAGTCTCATATTTAACGGCTTGTCAATGAGCGTCGAAGCAATTTCCGCTTTCCGGTTAAAGCTTTCGGAGGCCTCGTCAGTAATGACAAGGATCCCTTCCGCATTGAGGCGATTTAAAATGGTGGAGATCCGGCTGCTATTTGTAATACCGGGGTTAATCAGTGTATCTCCCTCCACGACATGCGGTATTTCGTTGAAAACCAAAACCCATTTGCCGGCCATCTCTGTTCCTGTCAGATGGGTGACTTCTCTTTCCTCGTCATTGACCCCAAACCCGGCAAAAACGACTCTGCCGTTTAAGGGTACGGAACCGCCGAAGAGCCGTAAAAACTCAGCACTGGAAGATGGAGAGGCGGTTGAATGATGAACTTTGAGGGTATCCATCCCGTCAATCCGATAGGCCTGGTAAACGAGGCTGTCAGTTATTTCAGCATTGAGGAGAAATGTTTGATGAAAATCCTCGTTGCCCATCGGTTTCATGCCCAAGGTCGAATAAAAATCGGAAAGATATTGTGCGGCTTTCTTTTGTCCGGGCATTCCTGCCTCCCGGCCCTGGAGGGAGTCGGCGGCGATGACTGACAAATGCTTAAACAGAAAATCCTTGGTAATGAATTCCTGGTATTCAACCAGATCCTTTTCAGGTTTTGAAGGGCCGAATTGCAAAAAACCGGCGCAACCGGCCAGAAGGATTACGGGCAGCAGTATGTATTTTTTTTCCATGGATGTATATGAGATCAAAACAAATTCAGGAAGTGGTTTCAGGTAGGTACACGTGTTTGAATGATTTCGTCAACCGCTTTCAGGTCAATATAAAAATCAGTCGGGTCCTCTTCCATGAATAAGTTGATCTGATGCTCTTTTAGCATCTCGAGTATTGCAAGAAACGTTACGACAACTACCATTTTCGAGTTAAGCCTGGAGCAGAGATCCCTGAATGAGGAGCGTCCGTGGTTTTGTAAGGCATGCAACACAAACTCAGTCTGTTCTTCGATTGTGACGCGAACTTTTTCAACCCTGTGATAGCTATGCTTCCGCTTGATATCTGTCAGTACTTTTTGAAAAGCGGACATCAGATCAAAAATCGTGACGTCTTTTAAAGCCTCTCCGGTAGCCTGTTTCTCAACCACGTCTTCTTCGAGGTATCCCCTGTAATATTTTTTCCGGGTTTCTTCATCGATGACAGACATTTTTTCTGCCATCTCCTTATATCGTTTGTATTCAAGAAGTTTTTGGACAAGCTCATAACGGGGGTCATCCTCTTCCAGTTCTTCATCCCCTTCATCGTCTCTCGGAAGCATCATTTGAGCTTTAATCGACATCAGTATGCTGGCCATCAGGATAAACTCACTGGCCACATCCAGATCCAGCTCTTCCATCAGCCGGATATATTCCAGAAACTCATTGGTAATGTGTGAGATTGGAATATCATAGATATCCAGTTCATCTCTCTTGATAAAAAAGAGAAGCAAATCAAGAGGCCCTTCAAAATTTTTCAGTTGAACTCTGTACATGGGATATAGCCGTTTAAAGAAGATCGGTAATTGGAATGAAAAGGCAAAAAAGAAAAGTTAAAAGTTGTTTTTGCCTTTTCACAGGAATTAATACATATTTGTATGTACAAAATTATTCTGTTTGCAGGATTCCCGTGAGGGGTAAAAAGGTTACATCTGAAATACTAAAAAGATCCAATTCCGGCTATGAAAAATGATTTATATATCACATCGAATGCTTTGGCCCGGAAAATATCTTCGATGGCAGATGAGCGGTTCAAGCCCTTTGGAATCACGACCAGTTACGCCTATTTGCTTCTTGCGATCTATAACAGGCCCGGCATTGGCCAGAAGCAAATCTGCGAGGAGTATCATTTTGCCCCCTCAACGGTGACAAGGTTTATGGATAAACTGGAAAAGAAGAATCTGATCGTTCGTAAAAAGAATGGAAAAGCCGTGATCCCGGAATTAACACAAGCCGGACGGGAGATATCAATCAAGCTTTCGGGGGAACTTCGTTCGTTGAACCGGGAGATTGAGAAAACACTGGGAAGCCGGTTTATGGATACATTCAACCGGATGATAGAACACGGGCTGAAGGAATTTGAGAAGAAAGACCCTTGAGGAATCGACAGGGAGCCGCCAGCCGGACCAGGAGGGGGATTCCCGGGGATCCGCTCTAATCTTGCAATACAACCATCATAGCAGTCAGGTAAAACAAGATCCGCCCTTTGCAAGGTTGCTGTGCAACTGACGATGCGGGTCATCTCACCTTATTCTTCTTCCTTCTTGCGGTGCTCCTGTACCCCGATGTCCAGGGGACGCTTTTTATCACCTGCCAGGTGAATCGTTTGTGTGGGGAATGCGAAATCAATCCCTTCTTCATTAAAACGCCGGAAGATTTCCTTGTTTACCCGTTCGCTGAATCCCATATACTCCCAGTAATTCGGCGGATGAAACCAGTAGAATACGATCAGGTTTAATGAATCGGCATTCAGGTCATTGAAATAAATTCTGGGCGGGAAATCTTCATTCATCCCTTCGTGATTGTCAAAGATCTCCTTCAGAATATCTACGGCTCGATCTACCTTTTCCGGCGGGGTATCGTAGGTAATCGTGACATTCATTACTCGCCGGATAAACGGACGTTTGCCGATATTATGAATCGTCATATTGGCAAGAACTCCATTCGGGACCGTCAGCATGTGTCCCTCGAGTGTCAATATCTTGGTGGTTCGTACACCGACTTCCTGAATGGTGCCCAGCTTGTCATTCAAATTAATCAGTTCACCAACATTAAAGGGCTTGTCGGCAAAGATCATCAGAGAACCGAAAAAATTCCGGATCGTGTCCTGGGCAGCAAGACCCAGTGCCAGGCCTCCGATTCCGATACCGGCCAGAATACTCGTAATAGGCTGGTCTGAGAGAGTTTGTGCAACCTGAAGAATGATCAGGATTGTAACAGTGACCCTCAGGGATTTTCCCACCATCGGGATGAGCATGTCATCGATGTTGGTCTCTTCATCTCTCGTGAACCGTTGAAGCCATACATCGATAATATCCACCTGCCGGTAGGCGAAGTATCCGATCGAGAGAACAATCAAAACCTGGACGGTTGTAACAACAAGCTCTTCTATTCCCTCGGGAATGATCAGAAAAGAGATGGCGATTCTTAAACCGAAAGCGAAAATCAGAAAGGTTGCGGCTCTGGATGCCGATTCAAAGGCTACCGCCAGAATTGATTTCCCCTTGTCCCGTAATTTAGGGGCCACACGGTTGAGTGAATATTTTAAAATCTTGCCAAGAAAAAAAGCGAGGGCGATGATGACAGTTAAAGCCAAAATCCGCCAAAGCTCATTTCCCACAAAGATCACATCGTTCGTTTCCGAAAGTAGTTCCATAAAAAATCAACACCCTATTATTTGTTCGAACGAATTTAACAGTTTTTTAGGTAATCGCCATGGGTCGATATTCACGGCCGGCAGCCAGAACGCGGAACTGAAAAAAAGCAACTGTGTATCCACCTTGGGAGAGGAATTCCTGGCCGATGTCGAGCCGGTATACTCCCGGCTACCGGGACACTGCCAAATACATTGTCTGGGTTCCTGATCCTGGAAGGCACAAATACTTATCACTTCTGCATTTTCAATGTTTTAAAAATTTAACAATAAATTACATGCGAATTTGAAACGATCAGGTATGTATTGGAATTAGTGAAGGGAATATAAATTCAAATTCATCCAATACATTATGATTCAAAAACTACTTTCTGACCGGCTCAATGAATTCGTGAGTCCTGACCTGGCGATATGTATCCTTCGCATCGGTGCGGCGGCTTTAATCATGACGCATGGAGTGCCGAAACTTTTAAGAGTATTGGAGGGGGATTTTGGATTTGGTGACCCGATCGGCCTGGGCCCGACAACCTCCCTGGTTCTTGTAACATTTGCCGAAGCAATTTGTGCTACACTGGTTCTGATAGGCCTGGGAACACGTATCGCACTGATTCCCCTGATCATCAATATGACTGTAATTGTTTTTGTCGCTCATGCCGACGACCCGTTCGGCAGAAAAGAGCTGCCTCTGTTCTTTTTAATATCATATATAGTTCTCTTTTTTACGGGGGGAGGCAAGTACTCTCTGGACCGGAAGTTTTTTGGCAGAAGCTGACTTTTGAAATTATGGGTTTACGAGTGATTATCCGGCGGTTTCCGGTTTACGGGATTGCACCACAACTTCCTCGTCCGGATTTTCGCCTTCTTTGATGTGGAGGATTTCGTTGATCCCGGGGTCGTCCAGTACGTCGGTTCGCCCGGAGGGCCATTGGATGGTCATCTGTTGGATCCTGGATTTGCCGAGGCCGAAGAAAAGGGATTTACTGCCGGAACTCAGGTAGGAATTCCCTGCAATGACGATCTGGTTTTGTGTGACTCCGTCTGCCCGTTCCAGGGTAACTCTTGTACCGATGGCATCCCGGTTTGAGACTGTGCCCTCGAGGTCGAGCCTTACCCAATTATTTCCGGAGGTTTCGTTTTTTAATAATTGGGAAGGCGCTCCGTCGATATTGGAAAAAATGAGATCGGGTTTGCCGGATTGATTCATATCGATCACGGCCAGCCCCCGTGTGGTTTCGCGGTTGGAAAAATTGACGACCTTGTCGGTCACTTCTTCAAACTTTCCATTTCTCAGGTTCCTGTAAAACAGGTTTTCCGATTCTTCCGGTATTTCCCAGATCGGTCCGCTTCCCATCACCAGATCCTGAAAACCATCCAGGTTCAGATCGACGAACACAATACCCCAGCCGGATGACCGTGTACTCTTCATAATACCCGTGTGGAATGTTACATAGTCAAATCGAAGATTGGCGTAGTTTCTAAAAAGGGAAATCATTTGTCCCTCGAGATTGGTAACCACGAGATCCATATTCCCATTTAAGTTAAAATCTGCCGCATCCAGTCCCATGCTGCTCTTGAATTCGTCGATCTGGGCCGAGATTCCTATTTCGGTAAACGTACTGTCTCCGTTATTCAGGTATAACCTGTTTGGAGACATATCATTTGCAAAATAGATATCCGGCCATCCGTCGTTGTTGATATCCGTCCAGATTGCAGCAAGCCCTTTTCCCGCTTCCCTGTGCCCTCTGTCATCCCGGTTGAGCACCCCGCTTTTTTCCGTTACGTTGGTAAAAGTCCCGTCTCCGTTATTCCGGAACAATACGGACGGCTGACCTTCGAAGTTGGCAGGCAATAGTGAACTTCTGCCATAGTGCATGGGGTCGTCCTCATCCCATTCGACATTATTGACGATCAGAAGGTCCAGGAAACCGTTGCGGTTATAGTCGGCAGTAGAAGCGGTGGCTGCCAGGCACGGGCTATCCCCGCAAAGACCCTCAAGGTTTACCCCTGCCGAGTCGGTGATATCCGTAAAAGTTCCCCCGTCATTTCGAAAAAGTTGTCCTCCGTTATAGGCTGCGACATACAGGTCCTGCCTGCCGTTATTATTGAAATCAAAAAAGAGGGCTCCCATGGGAAGCCCTTTGATCCCGTCAAGGCCGGTTTCCGTAGTAGACTCGCTAAATGTTCCGTCCTGATTGTTAAGAAACAGGGCAGAAGGAGAGCGTGAATTATCTGCATCCGGGTGAAACGAGGGCATGCCCGCGAAAAAAATATCCTCCCATCCGTCTCCGTTCACGTCACCCACGGCTACCCCGCCGCCCATTACCTCTATATACCCGGGGTTTTCTCTGTAAATCGGTGCACGGGTATAATCTTCAAGGCCTGAGGAGGGAGTGACATCTTCAAGTTGAATAGATCCTGAGGATTGGGAGAGCTGATTGAATCCCGGAAGCTGAATCCATCCTATAAAATGGGCGGAAAACAACAGCAGGGCTGCGAGGATAAATAAACCTGGAAGTCTGAACTTCAAAGGGTTCGTTCTCGTCCCGGAATTAGAAGTGTTGCTGTCCATGACATGAATAGATAACAAATTACTGTGGGTCAGCCGGCGGCTGAACGAGCAAAAAGGTTAAAAAAATAAATATAGGTATCAGAACCTATACTTCAATTTAATGAGAGTAAAGCCAAAAAAACTTTAATAAAAAGATGAAAGGGTAAAGGAGGATTAAACTCGTTTATAACTCGTACAACCGCCCTCTTCCTTTCCATTTTCCTCACAATCTTTTCTGGTTTCGAACCCTTTCCCGGAATGGGCTTTGATCTCACCTTTCTTTGTGGTTAGCCTCCATCTCCATTCACCTTTCACATCTTTGTAAATTTCACATTTTGGCATAATAAGAAGACCTTCTAATTTAGAGTTTGAATTCCAGTCTTTAGCAGTTTGATATCTCTGTCTGATAATACATTACTTTCGGGTTACTCTTCAACTATAAACAGTAAGTGTAATCGTCTGTGAGTTTATATGTAAAAATTTACCCCTTCAAATTTTACGTAAAATTACCATTTTTTAAACTGCTTTCCAGATAGTCTGTCAATTATTATTGAAATTGCAGTGAGTTTCATGTTTTAAGTTTCATCTGCTCACTTCAATCGCCCTTGCTGAATAGAAAAACGGTTTATCTAATTCTCATTATTCTTGCGGCGATGATTGCCGTGGCAGTAATTCAATTAACAAGAGAAAAGGGCCTCTTTGAATCCGGTATTCTGTATCTGACTCACGGTCAGGAATATTTGGAGGGGAAAAGATTATCGGAAGCGTATTGTTCCGGTTGTCATATTTATCCGGAACCCTCACTTTTACCAAAAAGCACCTGGAGATCTGAAACATTACCGGCTATGGGTCCTCTGTTGGGGATATATAGTCATAATGGAACTCAATATAATTTTACTTCAAACAGAGTCCGAAACCAGTATCTTCCCCCCGGCTATTATCCTTCCGAGCCTCAGTTGAACAGTGAGGAGTGGCTAAAAATATTGGATTACTATGAGCAGGCTGCCCCGGAAAATTTAACTTCGGAAAGAGAAGGCAAAGAGATTGTGGAAGACTCCCTTTTCTTTCAGGCACGCTCCCCTGATTATCTATCCGAATTGCCGCCGATTGTTACGGCCGTAAAATTTGATCCCGGAAACCGGCTGATCTATGTGAGTGATTCCGCTCAAAATGGCCTGATGGTCTTTGACCGAAATCTGCAATTGCAGGAAATCTATCCGTTTTCCAGTCCGATTTCCGATATTCAGTTTCTCGGGGATCCGGATCAACCCGGGCGGCGAAACATGCTATTAACCTACATCGGACATTTGGATCCGTCGGATGCCCCTCTCGGCTCTGTTGCCAAAGGGTGGATGGATCCGTCAACCGGCGAGGGGGATATACGTTCTGAAATCTATCGGGACAGCCTCACAAGACCTGTCGAAAGTCAATTTGCCGATCTGAACGGGGATGGACTTGATGATTTGCTGATGGGGGAGTTTGGGAACAGGATTGGAAAGCTTTCATGGCTGGAAAACCGTGGAGAGGATTTTAATCCCGATCGTAACGTACTGGTTGAAACTCCGGGTTGTATTCAATCTCACACGCTGGATTTTACGAATAACGGGCTGCGGGATGTAATTTCCCTTTGCGCCCAGGTGGCCCAGTCAATTTATCTGTTTAAAAATCAGGGGAACGGAAAATTTGAGAGGGAAACTTTATTGCAATTTGAGATTACAGCCGGTTCGACATCCTTTGAATTGCATGATTTCAATGATGACGGACATCTCGACATTCTGTATACAAATGGAGATAATGCTGATTTTTCAAAGGTCTACAAGCCCTATCACGGGGTATCTGTTTATTTAAATGACGGGAATGATTCTTTTACACAAGAGTGGTTTTATCCTGTTAATGGGGCTTATCGTGCGGTTGCGCGGGATTTCAATAAAAATGGCCGGTTGGATATTGCCGTGATCTCCTACTTTGCGGACTATATCCGAAGCCCTGAAGAAGGATTTCTATTCTTTAAAAATGACGGCGGTCTTGAATTTACCCCCTATCACCATCCCGCCGCAAAAGCCGGGAGGTGGCTGACCATGGATGTGGCCGACTGGACGGGGGACGGATATGAGGATATCGTTCTGGGAAGTTTCCCATTTGGCCCCAGCCTGGCAAGCAGTCCTTTTCGGCTAAATTGGGAAGACAGCCCTCACTTTCTTTTATTGGAAAACAAATTGAAGGAGTAGGTTTTGGAAAAGGAAAGTGTTGATTTTCTTAAAAAAATGATGACTTTACAAGTAAATTTGACCTGTTCATTCACCGAACATTGTAAACCGCAAATAGGAAAATTAATCTGAATTCAACTACCGCAATCCTTGCTTTTGGCTTCTTCTGTTTTTGTATTCTTGAATCCTGTCCAGGGCCGACCGACCGTGACGGTTCGATTGTCCTACTGAATCTGATGGAAATTGCGGACAGGAATCCTTCATAACAACGATCTAATAAAATAGTATTAGATTTAACTAATTTTCTACTTAGCTTTTGAACCGGAGAATGGTTTCTTTAAAAATAGTTTGTTGAAGTAAAACCGGTTGATAATTATTTCCTTGATTAGTACTCAGGAAATATTATTTTACTGGTTCAGTGAAAGTTAACGGTAAATCGGCCATAAATATTGTTGTTGCTGTCGTAAAGGCGTGTTTTTTTAAGCGCATGTGGTAGCGTTATCAATGGATGGTGGTTGGTTTCAGTTAAAAAAAGGTTCTGAAAGCTTTGTTGGATATGGCACAAAACTCACATCTGTGTAAGTAGCATGCTTGTCTTAAAAGGGTTCAGGATCGGTTAAATGATAATTTATAATAGGAGTAGGATATATTATGGGTAAATACAAGTTACTATTAACAGTTTGCCTGTTTCTGGGTTTTGGCGCTACGGGAGTCGTGCAAAGTCAGACAGTTACCGGAACAGTGACGGATGCTGTTTCAGGTGAGACGTTACCAGGGGTAAACATACTTATTGCAGGGACCGAGACAGGGACAGTTACCCTGTTAGACGGAACCTATGAACTGAACGTGCCGAATCTCGATGTCAATTTGAGATTTTCGTATGTCGGATACCGTCCCCAGGTGATTTCACTTAACGGGAGAACGGAACTTGATGTTGAAATGGAAGCCCAGGTTTTAGGCGGAGATGAGATCGTGGTGGTCGGGTACGGTACCCAGACGCGCGAAACCCTGTCGGGATCTGTCAGCTCTGTTTCAGGGGATCGAATGGAAAAAATTCCTGTTACGAACATGGCCAACAGCCTGACCGGCCAGCTTCCGGGAGTCGTTACGGTCAACCAGAGCGGTGAGCCTGGAAATGACGGGGCAACGATCCGGATTCGCGGGAACAGTACCTTGAATGACAACAATCCACTGATTGTAATTGATGGAATTCCGGATCGGGCCGGCGGGCTGGATCGGTTGAACCCGAGGGATATTGAAAACATCTCCGTATTGAAGGATGCTTCGGCGGCCATTTACGGGTCCCGGGCAGCGAACGGCGTGATCTTGATTACGACCAAGCGAGGCCAGGCGGGAGCCCCCGAGTTTTCGGTGAATCTGAACCAGGGCTTCAACCAGCCGACCCGGATTCCCGATATGGCGGATGCGGAAACCTATATGACGATGCTGAACGAGATCGACAATTATAGAGGCTTTGGTGACAGGTATTCCCAGGAGGAGATCCAGTGCCACGCCCAGCAGCAGGATCCGTGGAACTGTCCCGACACCGACTGGTTTGACGAAGCCCTAAAGCCGGCTTCCTACCAGTCAAGAGCCGATATGTCGGTATCCGGTGGTAGCGAGGCTTTCAGGTACCGCCTCTCCTTTAGCGGCCAGACCGAAGACGGATATTACGAAAACAGTGCGACTCGTTACAATGAGTACAGTTTTCGCAGTAACCTGGACGGGCAGTTAAGCGACAATGTCTCTCTGGCTTTTGACGTCCTGGGACGATTTGAAGACCGGAACTTCCCGACGAATAGTGCAGGATCCACCTTCCGGATGCTGATGAGGGGAAAACCCAACGAACACGGTTTCTGGCCCAACGGACTGCCCGCACCGGATATTGAAAACGGTGTGAACCCGGTTGTAACCGGTACCGATGCTACAGGGTACGACGATGACGAACGGTATTACTTCCAGACGACCCTGAAAATGGATGTGGAAGTCCCCACGGTCGAAGGCCTCTCTTTTACCGGAACGGCTAACTACGACAAGGATTTCCGCCTGCAAAAACTGTGGCAGACACCGTGGACCCTCTATGACCTGACGGGCTTTGATTCGAACGGAGAACCGCAATTCAACGAAAGCTTGGTTCCCCAGCAGGATGCGAGTTTGCAGCAGTGGTCCGAACAGGGACACAATATTCTGCTAAACCTGATCGCCAAATACCAACAGGATCTGGAAAACCATTCCTATAGTATTCTGCTTGGAACCGAGCAGCAGCGAATTAAGAATTCCGGTTTCCGTGCGTTCCGCAGGTTTTTCCCGACCGACCAGATTGACCAGCTATCATTCGGTGGAGAGGATCAGCAGGACATTGGTGGAGGTGGCAGGCGTGATATTGGGAGTGATGACAAACCTAACGAAGCGATTCGTCTGAATTTCTTTACCCGTGTGAACTACAATTACCAGAGCAAGTACATGATCGAGTTTGTCGGCCGGTATGACGGCTCGTACATCTTTCCCGAGGACAACCGGTTCGGCTTTTTCCCGTCTGTCTCCGTTGCATGGAGACTGGCGCAGGAAGACTGGTTCCGGAATTCAACCGACTTCTTTGACGAATTGAAGCTTCGGGCGTCTTTTGGCCAGACGGGGAATGACCGGATCGAGGAGTGGCAGTTTATGTCAACCTTTCGATTTGGCAGTGGATATATTTTTAATCAGTCCGAGATTGTACAAAGTATTCTTCCGGGCCGTACTCCCAACCCGAATGTATCCTGGGAGGTTGCCAACCAGTTTGACGTGGGAATAGAAGCGACGATGTTCGACAACCGCCTCTCAATGGAGCTGGATTACTTTAACGAACTCCGAACGGATATTCTCTGGTGGAGAAACGCCTCTGTACCCCAAACGGCCGGGCTTAGCCTGCCGAGGGAAAACATCGGGGAAGTGAAAGCTTTCGGTTTTGACGGTTCCCTCTCATGGCGCCAGCAAATTGGCTCGGACTTCCTGATTGATGTGGGCCTAAACGGCGGATATGCGACCAATGAGATTCAGTTTTGGGATGAGCCGCCGGGAGCCCCCGAATGGCAACAGTCTACGGGCAGGATGATGGACGCCCCCCTGTATTATAATTCCATTGGAGTCTTCCGTGATCAAGCTCACGTAGAAAGCATGCCGAGCTGGCCCGGAGCCCGACCCGGCGACCTGATTTTTGAAGATGTGAACGGCGACGGTGTGATTAATTCGGACGACCGGATTCGTATAGAACGAACCGGACTGCCCACATGGAACGGCGGATTGAATATCGGCGGCCAATACAAGGCCATTGATTTTGTTATCCATTTCCAGGGAGCGGCAGGAGCCTCCCAGTGGGTCCAGACCCAGTCGGGTGACTTTGGGAATTATTTCCAGGATTTTGCCGAGGATCGTTGGACTCCGAGCAACACGGACGCCTCCGGGCCGAGATCCTTTCAGCGTGAGGAAGAGTACTGGATTTCCCAACGAAACACCCACTTTTATATGGACACGGATTATATCCGGCTCAAAAACGTGGAAATTGGGTATAACCTGCCTTCGGATCTTGCCAGCAGTATGGGTCTCCAAAGGCTGCGACTTTATGCAAATGGATTTAACCTGCTCACGTTCAGTGACTTCTGGATGGATCCAGAAGCTCGTTCCCAATCAGGATCCTATTATCCACAAAAGCGGGTATTCAATCTCGGTTTAAGCATGTCATTTTAATCGATGCGTCCGTTGAACCCGGCCTGGCCGTTTTCAAACGGCCAGGCAAGGGTCACGGCCGGCATTATGTCATGACATTCATTAACCGGATACAATCCAAAAATTTTGAAAAAATTAAATACCATGAAGAATTTAAAAACTAAAATATTGGCGGTCTTTGCACTGATTTTTGTCTTCAGTGCCTGCGACCAGGACATGTTGAATTTAAGTCCGACCGACCAGATTTCGGATGACTCAGTCTGGAAGGATCCAGCCTTGGTCGACCTATATCTGTCGGAAGTTTATCGAAGAATGAATCACGGGCTTCGTGAGATCATGCTTTCGTCTCTTTCAGATGATACCCAATTTATCCACGGATACGGGACCATCGAAATTGTCCAGGGAATCTCCAGCCCGAGTAATATCGGTGCCTGGAACCGTGGAGATCTCGAACACTTTCGTTGGGGACACCTCTACAGTGCGATACGTCAGGCGAATATCATCCTGGCGAATATCGATGAGGCGAATATCAGCGAAAGCCTGAAGAAAAATGTGAAGGGTGAAGCTCACTTTTTGAGGGCGTTTTTCTATCACAACCTGGTGCGAAATTACGGCGGCGTGCCGATCGTTACCGAGGTGTTTGAACTGGATGATGACATGCTGGTGGCCCGTAATTCGTTTGAAGAGGGTATTAATTTCGTTGTGGAAGAAGCTGACCGTGCGGCGGCCTTGCTGCCGGACGAACCCAGGGACCTGGGACGCGCTTCCAAAGGAGCCGCACTGGCCCTGAAGTCCCGTATCCTGACCCATGCATCTTCCCCCTTGTTTGACGAGCCCGTAGGGTCTAACCCGGCATTGACCGGCTATACCTCCGGCAGCCTCCAGGCCCGCTACCAGCGAGCCAAGGATGCCGCCCAGGCGGTGATGCAGATGGGTCAGTACGAGCTGTTTAACCGGCACGATGACCCGGCTTTCAACTACGAGCAGATCTTTATTGTGAATGACAAGCATGAAGAATCCATCATGAACCGGTACTTCCTCGGTTCGAGGGATTGGACAGACGGGTATCTTCCGCACCAGACCAACGGTCCGAACGGGTACCGCGGCTGGGCCGGAAATACCCCGTTGCAGTCACTCGTGGACGCCTACGAAATGGCCGATGGCTCGGAATTCGACTGGAACAACCCGCAGCACGCGGCGAATCCCTATGAAAACCGGGATCCCCGTTTTTATGCCTCCATTCTCTATGACGGAGCCCCGTGGGTAGAGCCTCCTTCTTTCAGAGACCCGTATGATGCGGACGGAATTATCCAGACGTTCGAAACGCTGACTCTCCCCGACGGATCCACTGTGCCGGGTGTGGATACGCGAAGTGGTCCGATTGAAGACTGGAACGGAAGTATTTCCCACTATTACCTTCGGAAATTTATCGATCCGACGATGCCACCCCAGGAACGTCAGACAACTCCCTGGCCGGTCTTCCGGTATGCGGAGGTCCTGTTGAACTATGCTGAAGCGTGCATCGGACTCGGCGAGGAAGCTGAAGCTCGTCGTGTACTCAATATGATCCGTGACCGGGCCGGGATGCCGGATATTACCGACAGCGGCCAAGCCCTTGTCGACCGGTATCAAAACGAGCGAAGGGTAGAAATGTTCGGAGAACAATCTCGTTATTTCGACATTCGAAGGTGGAAGACTGCCCCGCAGAAGTATCATAATGCCCAGGGTATCATTATTACGGCAGATGGGACGGACCGTCGTGACCGAAGCACATATTCCAACTTTACCTATGAGCTTCATCATGTGCAGGATAGAAACTGGAGCGACAGCCATTACTTTGCTCCGATCCCGATCGAAGAGATGCAGCG